>JAIVJG010000224.1 GCA_020200155.1 Acidobacteriota bacterium
GCGCGCCCATCATCGTTCAATCTATGTTGACGCGATACGCGATCTGGAACGCGAAGCTAATTTCCGGCCAGTCGAGGGTACGGCGCGCGTCTTTCTCGTCGAGGACGCGGAGGATTTGAACGATGCTTCGTCAAACGCGCTCCTGAAAACGCTTGAAGAACCACAACCAACTTCGCATCTGATTCTCATCACGTCTCGACCCGCGAGCCTGCTGCCGACGATTCGGTCGCGCTGCCAGACGATTCGCTTCGCGCCCGTTTCATCTGCCGAGGTCGAAAAATATCTGGTCGAGAGCCGCCAGCGCTCCGGCGAGGAGGCTCGTCTGGCCGCGCATCTCTCAGGCGGTCGCCCCGGCTATGCGCTCGGCATCAATCTCGACACATACCGCACGCAACGCGACGCCCTGCTCGGCGTGCTCGAAGCCCTCACCGTAACTCCCGACAGGGTCAGGCTGCTGCGCGCCGCCGAAGATTTAAGCGATGCCAAACAAAAGGAAGAGTACGAGCCGCGCCTGGTGGTTCTCGAAATGCTGATCCACGATCTGTGGCTGCTCACGCTCAACCCAGCCGACGCCAAGCTTACCAACTACGATCTGCGCGAACGCCTCTCGCGCTTGACCGTCGCACTCAAACAGGGCCGCGCCGCACGCTGGCTGGCGCGCGTCGAAGAACTTCGACAGCAACTCGCCGTCAACGTCAATCGCCGCGTAGCCACCGACGCACTTTTTCTCGGCATGGCGTCGGATTAACATTCGAGAATAGTTGAACGGGAAAGGTGAGGTCGCAAGGGTGTGAGCAGCGCATTATTTAATCGTCACTAATTCCTGTACGGCTTCCTGCTCAGCCGTCGCGCCTTCAGCGACGAGCTTTTCCGTCTCCGCCACGAACGCCTCGACGATGTCCGCGCCCGCGACCTTACGCATCGGGACGCCGTTCTTGAAGATCATGCCGACGCCGCGACCGAAGGTGACGCCGAGTTGGCTGTCGTGCGCTTCGCCGGGGCCGTTGACGGCGCAGCCCATGATGGAGAGATGCAGCGGCTCTTCGATGTGCGCCAGACGGCGTTCGATCTCCGTCACGATCTCGACGAAATTGTCCACGTCGAGACGCCCGCAGGTCGGGCACGCGACGACCGTCACGCCGCGCTTACGCAGTTCGAGCGACTTGAGAATCTCCCACGCGACGCGCACCTCTTCGTGCGGCTCGGCGGCGAGCGAGACGCGGATCGTATCGCCGATTCCCTCGTACAGCAGTACGCCGAGGCCGATGGCGGACTTGATCGTTCCGCCGAAAGAAGTGCCCGCCTCCGTCACGCCCAGATGCAGAGGGTAATCAACCTGCTCGGCGAGCAGGCGGTAGGCGGCGACGGTGCGGTGTACGTCCGAGGCTTTGAGCGAGACGATGATTTCGTGAAAGTCGAGGTCTTCGAGAATCTGTATGTGGCGGAGCGCGGATTCGACCATCGCTTCGGGTGTCGCCGTGCCGTACTTTTTGAGCAGGTCTTTTTCGAGCGAGCCGCCGTTGACGCCGATGCGGATGGGAACCTTCTGCGCGGCGGCGGCGCGCACGACTTCGCGCACGCGTTCGTGTGCGCCGATGTTGCCGGGATTGAGCCGCAGCTTGTCAACGCCCGCTTCGAGCGCCATCAGCGCGAGCTTGTAGTGGAAATGAATGTCCGCGACGAGCGGCACATCCGGGACGCGCTTCCTGATTTCTTTGAGCGCGACGGCGGCTTCCTTGTCGGGCACGGCGAGGCGGACGATCTCGCATCCGGCGCGCACCATCTCTTCGATTTGCCTGACCGTCCCCTCGACATCGCTCGTGTCGGTCTTGGTCATGGACTGGACGGCGACGGGTGCGCCGCCGCCGACCGTCACGTCCTTGATTCTGACTGCCCTGGTCTTTCTCATGCCAATCTTTACGCCCTGGTTTTCCTCAAAGTTCAAACTCTCATTTCTGCCGAGTCGTCGCCGGCTCGTCGCTTGAGTTAGTCAGGCGCGAGACCGTCTTCGTCACGTCGTTGATGATGACGAAGCCCATCAGGAGAAGCAGGAAGACGAAGCCGACCTGCTGGATGCGCTCGCGCACAGCCATCGAGAGTTTGAGGCCGACCACTGCCAGAATGCCTTCGAGGAGGAGGATGAAGATCATCCCGCCGTCGAGCATGGGAATGGGCAGCAAGTTGAAGACGCCGAGATTGAGGCTGAGGAAGCCGAGCATGCCGAAGACGCCTTCCCAGCCGCCCTCGTTGGCCGCCTTGGATGAAGCCTGCGCGATGCCGATGGGGCCTGCGAAAGTGTCGCGCACGGAGCGATGGCCGGAGAAGACCTGCTTGAGCGCAAGGCCCGTCAGACGAATCATCTCGACGTTGCGCGCGACCGCGTATGAAGCAGCCGGGGCGACGCCCACGCGCCGAATCGGGAAATTCTCGGAGGCGACGAAGCCGAGTTTGCCTTCCGCCATGCGGCGCTCGCCAGCGTTGATGTCGAGAGGCTGGCCGCCGCGCTTGAGGTTGAAAGTGACGAGTCCCGTCGGGTGGCCGAGGATGTACTGCACGACCTGTTCACTGCTGTGAACCGGCTCGCCGCCGAGAGAAAGAATCTGGTCGCCGGGCTTCAGTCCGGCCTCCTCCGCAGGCGAGTTGTCCAGAACGGAGGAGATCATCACGGGCACGTCGCCGTAGTCCGGCAGCAATCCGAGTTCGCCGTAAGCTTCGCCGTCTCTGACCATTTTAGTTGGCGAGATGGTCAGCGGAACGCGCTGCCCGCCGCGCTCGACGACGACCGGCAGGGGCTGCTCCGGCGAAAGCAGCGCGTCGTTTCTGATCTTCTCCCACTCGCCGTTCTCGCGCCCGTTGAAAGAGACGATACGGTCGCCGGGGCGTATGCCTGCGGCTTCGGCGGCGCTCCCCTTCCCGACCACCTTGATGACAGGCGCGGGCGTCGAAGGGATGCCGATGGTCATCGCCATGATGAGCGGGATGGAGATGGCCGTCAGGACGTTCATCACGGGGCCGGCCACTCCCACCAGAATCTTTTGCCAGCGCGGGCGCAAATCGAAACGCTCCTTCAACGGGATTTCTTCGCCGGAGCCTTCTTCAAGGCCGGAGTTCGATTCGTCGCCGCCGAGTTTGACGTAGCCGCCGAGCGGAATCATGCTCAGGCGATAGTCCGTCGTGCCCCAGCGCCTGCCGAAAATTCTCTTGCCGAACCCGACCGAAAAGGTCTCGACGCGGATGCCGAGCAGTTTGGCGACGATGAAGTGACCGAACTCGTGGATCACGACGGCAGCGCCGAGGATGAAAATGAAAGCGAACAGGCCTGTTAAATTCATAGATGGAACATCTTTTCAGTCGAGCTTAATATCAATCATTCAAAAACTTAGAGGCGCTCGTCCCGCGCATCGTTGCACTCAAGTTTAAGCGGCGGGCGCGACCGCGTCAAACCTCACGTCAGGCGACCACGCGCGGCTCGACACTGAGTCGCGCAATCTCTTCGCGTGCTAACAGTCTCGCGGCACTGTCCGTCTCAAGCACGACGGACAGGCTGCTGACAGCCTGTTTCTCATGCGAATCCATCACACGCTCGATGACGGACGGAATTTCCGTCAGGCGTATGCGCCCTTCGATGAAGGCGCTGACGGCCTCTTCGTTCGCCGCGTTCAGGGCTGCGGGGAGCGTGCCGCCTTCGCGGAGCGCGCGGTAAGCCAGTTTGAGGCAGGGGAAGCGTTCGGGGTCTGGAGCCTCGAAATGGAGCGCGGAGAGTTTCGTCAAATCGAGCGATGGGAGCGCGCGGCAGGCGTGCCGCTCAGGGTATGTCAGTGCATACTGGATCGCGTGGCGCATGTCTGTCACGCCCAACTGCGCGATGACAGAGCCGTCCACGAGTTCGATCATGGAATGCACGACTGATTCGGGATGGACGAGTATGTCAATCTCGTCCGCGCCGAAGCCGAAGAGCCAGCGCGCCTCTATCACTTCGAGGCCTTTGTTCATCAGCGTCGCCGAATCAATCGTGATCTTCGCGCCCATGCTCCACGTCGGGTGGCGCATCGCTTCGGCGACGGTCGCATCCTTCATCTCGCGCGACGACGCGCTGCGAAACGGCCCGCCCGAAGCCGTCAGGATCAAACGTCGCACCTCGGCGCGAGTCTCGCCGCGCAGGCATTGATGAAGCGCGTTGTGCTCGGAATCCACCGGCAAAAGCTCCGCGCCCGACTCTGCGGCGGCGCGCGTCATCAACTCGCCGGCCATCACCAGCGTCTCTTTGTTGGCGAGCGCGACGCGCTTTCCCGCTTCAAGAGCGCGCAGCGTCGGCACGAACCCAACTGCGCCCACCGTCGCGCTCACGATTGTATCCGCCGACTCGTGCCTCGCCACTTCAACCAACCCGGCTTCGCCCGTCGCGATTCGTGGAAGCGTGCGCCAGCGTCGCCAGGAGCAAGCTCGCCGCCATGCCGCCGACCGCGCCTTCCCAGGTCTTTCCCGGACTGATTTTAGGCGCAAGCTTGCGCTTGCCCAGCGACCTGCCCGTGTAATACGCGCCCGTGTCGGAACCCATCAGCACGAGGAAGAAGAAGGACAGCAAGTGCGTCGAGAGCGAATAACCGCCGGGGAAACCGAGCGCGTGCGTGGGGAAGCCCGTCCGCACCGCAATCAAGTGCCCGCCGAGCAGCGCCACGTACACGACGCCGAGCACGGTCGCGCCCACAGACAAGATCATCTTGTCGAACGGCGCACCGCGCAGCATCTCCGCGACGAGCGACCCCACGACGAGCACGACGACGCACAGCACCAGCCAGTGCGGCTCCGTGTAAGGCGCGTCGAAAACGAAGCCGACCAGCAGCGCCGCCGTCAACGCGTACCCGAACACCACGTCCGGCTTCGCGCCGACGCGTTTCGACAGAAACCAGAACTCGTAGATCGCGACGACTATCGCGGCCACAGCGAGCACGACGAACAGCAGTTGAAGTTGTGGGACGACGATGGATGCGATCAGGATTGGAAGCGCAATGGCGGCGGTGATGATTCGGGTCATTGAAGGATTTTTGATTTGCGATTTCCTTATTTCGCCTTCGCGACGAGTTTGAGACCGCCGAAGCGACGGTCGCGTCTCTGGAAATCCACCACGGCTTCGAGCAGGTGAACGCGGCGAAAGTCCGGCCAGAGAGTTTCGGTCACGTAAATCTCGCTGTAGGCTGCCTGCCACAGGAGAAAGTTCGAGATACGCATCTCGCCGCTCGTGCGAACGAGCAGGTCGAGTTCGGGCAAGCCCCGCGTGTACAGCCCCTGCGCGATGTCGTCTTCGGAAAGCTCTTCGGGCGTGCGGCCTTCGGCGAGGAGTCGCTTGATCGCGGCGCGTGCCGCATCCACGATTTCCGAACGCCCGCCGTAGTTGAGCGCCACGCTCAAGATCATTCCCTTGTTGCCAGCCGTGCGCTCGACGGCTTTCTGAAGTTCGCGCCGCACGCTTCCGGCGAGCGCCTCTGTTCGACCGATGGACTGGAAACGTATGTTCTGTCGGTCAATCTCTTCGAGTTCGAGCCGCAGGTAGCGCTTCAGCATCCGCATCAGCGCGTCAACTTCGAGACGCGGGCGTTTCCAGTTCTCCGTCGAGAAGGCGTAGAGCGTGAGCGCGCCCAAACCGAGACGCGCGCCCGTGTCCACTGCGGCGCGCACGGCCTCGACACCGGCGCGGTGGCCTGCGACGCGCGGCTGGCCTCTCTGCGCGGCCCAGCGCCCGTTGCCGTCCATGATGATGGCGACGTGGCGCGGCAGGCGATTCCAGTCAATCCGCGCCAGCAGTGACTCTTCGCGCGAACTCTTCTCGACAACTTCGGCAAAATCGGCGAGCATCCGAGTGAATCCCTCTTCGTACTCCGGCAACCGGCGACATGCGACCCGCCGCATCTTAAACACAAAAGAGTTGAAAGTTCAAAACATTGGACAGGCATTACCGTCTGCCAGCCTGTCGCAATAACAGGCTCAAACCATCGAGTTGCATCCAAAGCCTGTCCTGCTCACTCGTAATGAACCTGCACCAGAGCCAGCCCGCGCGCGGGCGCGGTGGCTGCGACGAGCGAGCGGTCGCGCGTCTCGATAGCGCGGCTGACGGCCTGCGTATCCATTTCGCCGCGCCCGTTGGCGAGCAGCGTGCCCGCGATGGAGCGCACCATGTAGCGCAGGAAACCTCCGGCGCTGATGGTGATTTCGATTAGACGACCGCGCCCGCGCACGCTCTGACGGTCTGTGATGTCGAGCCGCGTAAGGTTGCGCACGCGCGATTGAACTTCAACCTGCGCGGACGAAAAGGCCGTCCAGTCGTGCTCGCCGACAAAGAGCGCGGCGGCTTCTCGCATCGCACTTAAATCAAGCGGACGTATTTCGTGATGCGCGTAGCGCGCCCAGAAGGGCGACATGATGCGCTCGTTGAAGACGCGGTAGCGGTACGTTTTGCCCCGCGCCGAATAGCGCGCGTGGAAGTCTTCAGGCGCATGCCGGACTTCGACGACGCGCAGGTCGCGTGCGACGTTTCCGTTGATCGCGGCGCATAATTTCTCAGGAGCTATCTCTCGGCTCAGGCGTGCGCTCGCCACCTGTGCCTCTGCGTGGACGCCCGCGTCCGTCCGGCCCGCGCCGTGGACGACGACCGCGCGCCCTTCAATCAGCGATAGAGCGCGCTCCAATTCTCCCTGTACGGTGCGCTGTCCATCCTGCGCCTGCCACCCGTGAAAATCCGTGCCGTCATACTGAATTGTCAGGCGAAAATTCATAAAGCAGTGGCGAGCGACGAGTGATGAATTATGGGTGACGAGTGATGAGTGATGAGCGCGAAGTTTCGCAACTCGTCACACGTCAACTGTCAACGCTTTCGACTTCCGGGTTTGATGGCCGGGACGCCTTCGGCGCACTGCGGGCAGGCGGCGGGCGCGAGGGCGGGCACGTCGAGCGTGGCGAGCGCGACGCGTGGGACGCCGACATCTGCGCGTCCGCCGGAGCGGTCAATAATTGACGCTGCGCCGACGACACGCGCGCCGGCCTCGCGCAGAGCCTCAATCGTCTCGCGCGTCGAGCCGCCCGTCGTCACTACGTCCTCGACGACGAGGACGCTTTCGCCCTGCCGGATGCTGAAGCCGCGACGCAGCGTCATGCGGCCCTCTTCGCGTTCCGTCCAGACGGAACGGACGCCGAGCGCGCGTGCGACCTCCCAGCCGATGATGATGCCGCCGATGGCCGGCGCGACGACCGTCTCGATTCTCTGCCCCGCGAACTGTTCCGCAATCGCGTGCCCGAAGGCTTCGGCTTCAGCCGGGTGTTGGAGGACGAGCGCGCACTGTAGATAGTTCGGACTGTGCAGTCCGCTCGTGAGTACGAAGTGGCCTTCGAGCAGCGCGCCCGTCCGCCGGAATCTGTCTATCACCTCGCCCGTTTCCATCAACCTCTCGCCTTTCTCAACGCGCATTGCTACAATCACGCACCGATGCAGCACTTCTCTAATCTCGTCCTCGACTCCATCCTCGTACAAGAGGCGATTCAATTGCTGCGTATCAACGGGGGACGCGCGCACGCCGTTCATCTGGCCGACTCTGTGCTGCAACTCCCAGACCTCGACCCGCAGATGGCCGCGCTGCTCGTCGGCGAACTCATCAAGGACGACTGGCGACTGCGTATCGCAGACGGCTCACACGAAGTCGAGCTGACGTGCGAGGACGACGAGCGGCGCGAATTGTCGGGCACGGACTACGTCGTCTTCGACGTTGAAACGACCGGCCCCAAGACGCCGCCGAGCCGCATCATCGAGATCGGCGCATACCGCGTCAGTCGCGGGCGCATCGTCGCCGAGTTCCAGACGCTCGTCAACCCGCAGATACCCATCCCGCCCTTCATCGTCGGGCTGACCGGCATCTCCGACGAGATGGTCGCGGATGCCCCTCTCTTCTGCGAGATCGCCGCCGACTGGCTCCGCTTCGCCGACACCGCCGTGCTCGTGGCACACAACGCACCCTTCGACGTGCGATTCATCAATCACGAGTTGGGGCAGGTTTTTCCGGGACGCAGAATGTACAACCCGCACATCTGCACAGTCTCGCTCGCGCGCCGCGTCGTGCCGGAAATCCGTAGCCACCGCCTTCCTTCACTCGCGGAGCATTTCGCCGTCACCGTCAAGAACCGCCACCGCGCCGCCGGCGACGCGCTCGCCACCGCCGAAGTCTTCCTCATCATGCTTGAACTGCTGCGCCGTCACGGCGTCCGCGACCTCGCCGAGGCGCGGCGGTTCAAAATGCAGTTGGCGGATGTCAGCCACTAACCTTCTGTCTCCGGCAAACCGCCCTCGCCCGCGCTCGTCAGACGGCCTTCGACCGCCGGTTTTCGCCGTCGCATCAAACCGCGCAAAAGGAAGATGACGACAATGAGGGCGGCGAGTCCGAGGCCGATGGCGGGGTAGTTGGCCGCCAGAAAATCTTTGGCCTGCTCGCCGTAACGCACGGCTACGTAGCCTTCGAGCAGGAAACGGAAGGCGCGCCCGGTTGCCACCGCAAGCACGAAGCGGAAGAGACTCAAGCGAAAAACTCCGGCGGTGACGACGAACAGCTTGAAGGGGAATGGCGGCGGCAGCACAGAGGCGACGAGCACGGACAGCACGTCGTAACGATCAACCAATGCTTTCACGCGCGCCTGCTTCGACGGCGGAAAGCGTTCGAGTGCGCGCCGGCCCGCACGTCTTGAAATGTAGTAGAGGATCACGCAACCGATGACCGAGCCGACCGTCCCGGCCAGCGCGTAGAGCATCATCGTGGGAACGTCCTGATGAATCGAGAGCGCCAGCATCACCGCATCCGGGCCGCCCGGCAGTGGAATCAGCGCCGAGTCCAGAAGCGCGATGGCGAACAGGCCGAACGGGCCGAAGGTTTGCAGGTACGCCGAAACCTCTTCGAGCCTGCCCGTTATTTTGTGAAGCCAGTTCAAGAGTAAACTAATCCTTCCGGCGAATTTTAAAAGTTAGCGAGAACTTGTTGACGAAGTTGACGCGCCGGACTGTTTTTCCGTGGCCGTCTCCAAAGTGTCGGGCTGTCGCGGCGCAACGCCCCGTCCCCTGAAGCGTCTGACGAGCAGGTAGACGGCGAGTCCGACGATTGCCAGCGCCACCGCCGCGCCCAGTATCATCAGCCCGTCGTCTCTAAGAAACAGCAGCACGCGCCTGCCGTAGTAGACCGCCAGCACGCCCTCCACGTAATAACGGACGCTGCGCGCCAGCATCACCGTCAGCACGAAACGCCAGCGCGGGTATTCGAGCGCGCCTGCGGTCGCTACGAAAATCTTGAAAGGCATCGGCGGCGGGAGCAGGGCCGGAATCGCCAGCGCCAGCAAACCGTAGCGCCTGTAAGCGTGCTCGACCCGCTCGATGTGGTCGGCGCGAAAACGCCTGCGCATCACGGCCTGACCGCCGCGCCGCATGATCGTGTAGAGCACGAGACAGCCGGCGACCGAGCCTGCGGCGGCGAAAAGCGGGAAGTAGAGAGCCGACTTGTGGTCGCTGATGCAACGCATGACGACGAGATAGTCGTTAATCTCCGGCAGCGAGAGCAGCGACGAATCCAGCGCGCCGATAACAACCATCATCGGCGCGGCGACGTAAATCGGCGCATTGATAATGACGAAATGCGCCGAGCGGGCCTGCTCGTGGAGCCACCCCCAAATCTGGTGAAGCCAGCCGCCCCCTTGAATTAGTAAAGCAAGCATAAAAACGGTGACAAGCGAAACAGGATTCTAACCTGTCGCCTGCCACCTGTCACTTGCCACTGTTTTTTCTATTTGACGGGAGCGAAGACGGACGGCGTATCGTAGGTGACGCCGAAGGTGATGCCGGAGCGTGGGCTGAAGTGCGTCAGGCCAGCGGTGCCCGCCACGTCGAAGCGCATCCCGGCGGCTTTGATCTGGAGTCCGAGACGACCTTCGGAGAGAGACTCCGTGCCGAGAGGGGCGCGGCCCGAACGCGTGTTGGCTCTGCCGTTGACCTCTCCGGCCAAATTGATTTGCCGGTTGAGGCGCAGGATGCCCGCCACGCCGTAGAGCAGCATGTCGTTCTGCGAGAAGGCCGCAGTGGGCGCGGCGAAGATGCCGAGTCCGAGATTGCCGAAGGTGTTGAGCCGCCCGTCGTGCCCGAACTTTTTGCCGAAGAGGATCGTGCCGAACGCGTTGGTCTGGTTGAGACCGATGCCGCGCGTCTCGTTCGAGTTCGGCAGTTCCACTCCGAAGCGGAAGCCGAGCGACGGCCCGCGCCGCGTCTCGTTGCGGAGTTTGATTTTGGTGGCGAGCGAGAAATCGCCCGTGTCGTTCGTCGAGTTGCTGCCGGGCGCGAAGCCCCTGCGGATGGCCGGGTTGAGCGAGGCGGTATTGATGCTCAGGAAATTCTGCAACACGCCGCGAATTTGAAACTCGACGTTCGGCGAGAGGCCGACGTTGATGCCAATCACGCCGATGCGCGTCAGGTCGCCGGTCAGCCCGGAAGCCGGGAACTTCGCATCCTGCACGAAGTCTATGCCCGCCTGTATGCGTAGAGTGCCCGGCGGCAGCACGTCCACGTCCTCCGTCAAAAGAGGCCGCTGCTGCGCGTGGACGTAGACGGCACAGCCAAGCGTCAACGCAAGCGCGAAGATGATGCGTGTGAAAATGGATTGAGTGTGCGGCATTCCTTAATCGCTTCGGTCTCCGGCAAAAAGTTTTGGACAAGTGCGGCGCGGGCTGCTCTAGTCTGGCCGGCGACAGCGCGGATTGTAATGCCCAACCCGTTCGAGCGTCAACAAGTGCGGGGTGTATCCTTCGTGCCTGAGAACTTGAGATACTTGCCCCAGACTTTTATCTCCGCTAATGGAAGATAAGCTGCCGCTCGTTCGTCTAATGGACTGAATGATGGAAGAGACCGGGAAAAGCATGGAGCATTACGCGACGCTGGACGAGCGTAAATCCGCTGACGCGATCATCGCCGCCTGCCGGCGCGGCGACCGCGACGCTTTCCGGCTCCTTTTCGAGAGACACAGGGACAGGGTTTACTCCGTCGCGCTCTATTTCTTCGGCGGCGACGAGGCGACGGCGTGCGACGTGACGCAGCAGGTCTTTCTCAAGCTCTTCACCAAAATCGAGCAGTTCCAGGGCGAGTCGGAATTCACGACGTGGCTCTATCGAATGGCGACCAACGCCTGCCTCGACGAACAACGCAAACGCAGGCGCTTTCTTCCGTTCGGCGATGTGGAGAGGGTGAGAGAGACGGGCGGGCGGCGGGCGCAGGAAGATAATTTCGCGAAGGCGGAGGTCGCAGACTGTGTGAAAGTGGCAATCGCGGCGCTCAGGCCGAAGCTGCGCGTCGCGATCCTGTTGAAATATTTCGAGGAGCTTTCATACGAAGAGATCGCGCAGGCGCTCGGCTGCTCGAAGGGCACTGTCGCGTCGCGCCTCAATCGCGGCCACAAGGCTTTAGCCAGACAACTCGGCCACCTGCGCGAGACGCTTGTTCGAGGGGAGTAGGAGTTTACAGATGTTCGGCCAACATGTGACAAAAAATCTTTCGGCCTACGCGCACGGCGAGACGCCTGTCGCGGAGACGGAGCGCGTCGCGGAGCACCTGCGCGCGTGCGCGCCTTGCCGGAAGGAGTTTGAAGAAATCAAGTTCGGGATACGGCTCGCCGAAAGCCTCGCGCCGGCGACGGCTCCCGCGTCACTCTGGGAAGGCGTCGAGGCTGCTCTCATCAAACATGACGTGCGAACGAAACAGCACGCCGCTGTGTCGCTTGAGCGCCGGCCTTTTTTCGCAAGCGGAAGCGGCTGGCGACGCGCGGCCTACGCCTGCGGCGTGCTCTGCCTGTGTGTGCTCGCGGGGGCCGCGTGGTTCTTCCTGCGTCCTTCGCGCTCGACATGGGAGGTGGCGCGGCTTGAAGGCGCGCCACGCATTGACGCGGATCGCATCGGTGACAGGGGGCGGCTCGCCGTGGGCGAATGGCTGGAGACGGACGCGAACTCTCGCGCGCAGATAGAGGTCTCGAACATCGGGCAGGTCGAGGTCGAGCCGAACACGCGCCTGCGTCTGGTCGAGACGAAGCTGACCGAGCATCGTCTGGAACTGGCGCGCGGGACGATGCACGCGAAGATTTGGGCACCGCCGCGCCTCTTCTTCGTCAACACGCCGTCGGCGGTGGCGGCTGATCTCGGCTGCGCCTACACGCTCGAAGTTGACGACCGTGGGCGGAGTCTTTTGCACGTCACTTCGGGCTGGGTGGCGTTGGAGACGCCGGGTCGCGAGTCTATGGTTCCGGCGGGCGCGGCCTGCGTCACGCAACCCGGCGCGGGGCCGGGCACGCCCTTCTTCGAGGACGCGCCCGACGCGCTGGTCGAGGCGCTCAAGAGTTTTGACTTTCAGAACGGCGGCGGCATGGCGCTCGACGCGGTGCTCTCGAACGCGCGCACGCGCGACACGCTGACGCTCTGGCATCTCCTCTCGCGCGCCGAAGGCGACGAACGCAGCCGCGTCTACGAACGCCTCTCCGCGCTCGCACCGACCCCCGAAGGCGTGACGAAGGAGGGCGTGATGCGTCTCGACGCGGGAATGCTCGCGGCGTGGAAGGATCGGCTCGAAGACACATGGGCAGACGAAAGCATGCACGGCACGCGGAAGGCGTGGCGTAAGCTCTGGAAATAATTCGGGGCGGCGGCGCATTGAAGTACGTCCGCGATTTTCGCCCTGAGCACAGATAACTTCGCTTCAAACGAAACGATGAAACTCTGCCCTGAGCATGTTTCAGGGGGGTGGGAGAAGTGTTGTCGAAATACGCCGGGAGGCGTGAGGTGTCCTGATGAAAAGATTGGCATACGCTCTCATCGGTCATGGCGGCAGTAACAATTTGACAGTCCTGCTCGGCGACGGGCGCGGAGGCTTTAAGCCTGCGATCGGCTCGCCCTTTGATGCCGGTGCGCCGGCAGAACGCCTTGCAGTCGGCGATACAAACGCGGACGGCAAACTCGACATCGCTTTCACCTATCACGACAGCCTGAATGTCTTCGTCATGCTCGGACAGGGCGACGGCAGGTTCGTCGCGGCTCCCGGCTCGCCCTTCGCCGCGCTCAAGTCGGGCAGGCCGCATAATCACGGCGTCGTCTTCGCCGATACGAACGCGGACGGCAAACTCGACATCACGACCGCCAACAACAACGACAACAGCGTGTCGGTGCTGCTGGGCGACGGGCGCGGCGGATTCGTGGCGGCGACAGGCTCGCCCTTCCCCGTCGGCAGAGCGCCGTACCCGCAGGCGCTCGGCGATACAAACGCGGACGGCAAGCTCGACATCGTGACGCCGAACGTCAACGGCGGAAACATCTCTGTCTTACTCGGCGACGGCAACGCGCATTTCACGCCCGCTCCCAACTCTCCCCTGACGGTTGCCAGCCGCCCGTTTTACGTCGCCATCTCAGACTTCAACGGCGACGGCAAACCCGACCTCGCGTCTTCACACGACGACATCTCGCTGATAACGATCCTCCTCGGCGACGGGCGCGGAAACTTTTCTCCAGCGCCGAACTCACCTTTAGACCTTGGGCGACTTGCCTACGAAATCATCCCTGCCGATATGGACGGAGACGGAAAAATTGATCTCGTCGTGAGCGTCGCTTCCGGCAACCATGTGGCGGTGCTGCTTGGCGACGGTCGTGGTGGATTCCAGCACGCGGCGGGTTCGCCGTTTGTCGCGGGGAGCGGCGCGTACAGCGTGGCCGCCGGTGATTTGAACGGTGACGGCAAAATGGATGTCGTGACGGCAAACTCCAGGAGCAACGACATCACCGTGCTCTTGAACAACTGACCTCGGAGATGCGTGATGTTGAAAATTCTGAAGTTCACAGTTGCGGCGGTGGCGATTCTTTTTGTGGGCGTGCAGTTCATCCGCCCCGCACGAATCAACCAGCCAATCGCTGAAGGTCAATCCATCGAGGCGCGCATTCCGGTCACGCCGGAAGCGGAAGCGGTCTTGAATCGCTCGTGCAGGGACTGCCACTCCAACCGGACGGAATGGCCTTGGTACAGCCACGTCGCGCCCATGTCATGGCTCGTGATTGACCACGTGAACCACGGACGCCGTCGCCTGAATTTCTCCGACTGGTCACGCTACGACCGCCGGGAGTCTCAACAACTGCTCAAGGCTATTTGCCGGACGGCGAAAAGAGGCGAGATGCCGCTCGATTCATACACGCTCATACACAGGCAGGCTAAACTCTCGACCGAAGACGTGCAGGCGCTCTGCGACTGGGCGCAGTCGGAGGGGCAACGGCTCGCGTCCGCGCAGGGTAAATGAGGAAGTATCAAATCCCCGCCGGGCAATGCGCGTTAATAACTCTGCCCGCGCTCTCAGTAATTCGAGTCAGTCAATCTAGCCGTTCGGTAGCTGGCGCGGGCGCGGCGGCGTGGGGTTATTGCCACTGTCGCTCGTCGTGCGCTTCTCGCCCGTCTCGGCGAAGATTTCCTTGATCGCGCCGACGCTCGACAGCAGGCTCGATGTTTCCATCGGCATGAAGATGACCTTCGAGTTGTTGCCGCGCGTCATCTCCTTGAGGCTCTCGATGTAGCGCGCGGTGATGAGATATTGCGCGGGGTTGCCGTGGTCTTGAATGGCGCGCGAGACTTGCGTGATGGCTTCCGCCTCCGCCTCTGCGTTGCGAAGCCGCGCCTGCGCCGCGCCCTCCGCCGCCAGAATCGCCGACTGCTTCTCGCCCTCGGCACGCGTTACGGCAGCCTGCTTCTCACCTTCGGCGCGGGTAATGGCCGCCTGCTTGTCGCCCTCAGCTTGAAGGACGAGCGCGCGGCGCGTGCGTTCGGCGGTCATCTGTTTTTCCATCGTGACGCGCACGTCTTCCGGCGGGTTGATGTTCTTCACGTCCACGCGCGTCACCTTCACGCCCCACTTGTCGGTCGCCTCGTCGAGGCCGATGCGGAGCTTCGCGTTGATCTGGTCGCGCTGCGAGAGCGTGTGATCCAAGTCCATGTCGCCGATGACGGCGCGCATACCCGTGATCGTCAACTGCACGATGCCGCCGACCACGTCGTTCATCTCGTAGAGAGCCTTGACCGGGTCTGTGACCTGCCAGTAGACGACCGAGTCCACATGGATCGTCACGTTGTCGCGCGTGATGACGGGCTGCGGCGGCAGGTCTATGTACTGCTCGCGCAGATCAATCGAGGTCAGGCCCGGTCGCACGTTCGTCCAGTAGAAGGCGCGCGGTTTGTCTATGAACGGCACGATGATATTGAGTCCGCTCGACGCCACGCGGCTGAAGCGTCCGAGCCGCTCGATGAGCATGACGGTGGCCTGCGGCACGATCTTGATCGTTTTGGCGGCGACGATCAGCACCGCCAGGCTGATGAACATCAGGAAGAGTAAAGGGAACATTTGAAGACCTCCAGAAGTGAATGACAGCCGCGCCCTCGTCTACGCCAGAACCTGCCGGGCGGGAGTGTTCGTGTGATGACCTGCTTTCGCTGGCTAAAGCGCCATGCGACTGCGTCCTTGTATAAATCTGAACTTCAAACACGGGAGAACTATAACGGAAGTCTGCCGTGCGCCGAAAGATTTTCGGGGGGCGCTTGCCAGCCGCCGAGCGCCTCCTCGACGATGCGCGCCGCCGCCAGTATGGTTCTCTCCTCGTCAGGCCGCCCCGCAATCTGCACGCCGACGGGTAGACCCTCCGGCGTCCGCCCGGCTGGAACGCACACGGCGGGCAGATCGAAGACGTTGTAAGCCTGCGCGTAACTGAAGGCGCGGAAGATTCCGATAGGCTGCTCGCCAACGTAGACCTTTCGAGCCGCATCATGTCGAAAGGCCGGCACAGCCCCGACGGGCGAGACGATCAGCGGCGTCGTTTCCATCCATTGCAAAAGCTCCGCGCGCAGGCGTCCGCGCTCCGTCCAGGCAGTCTGTTCTGCCTCAAGCGTCTGCGCGGGCACATCGGCTGAATGTCGTAGTATGGCCTGCGCTGCCTGTCCCGCATCGCTCTCGCGACCGGCGTATGCCGCGCTGACGAGTTCCCGCGTGGCGCTTGAGAACAGCGAAAGCCAAAGCTCCGTCGCGTGCTCAACGTTAGGCGGGCGCATCTCGTCCACGTTGAGACCCGCGACACGCAGAGAACCGGCGGCCTTTTCGACCGCGCGCCGCGTCTCTACAGAGACGGGGACTGTTCCATCATCCGCGTACCACGCAACGTGTTTTCCACGTAGTCCCGCCGACGCGCGCTCGTATGGCTGCTCCGCACTTTCAACTTCCGCCTCGAAAGAATCCCCTGTCAGGACGTGAAAGAAAAGGTCAAGGTCTTCGATTGTGCGCGCAAGCGGGCCGAGGCTTGCGCCACGTTGATACGGCCCATTCATCGGCGGGAAATGCCCTGCGCCCGCCACGCGCCCCGCCGTCGGCTTCAATCCCGCGACGCCGCAGAAGTGTGCGGGGATACGGATTGAGCCGACGAGATCGCTGCCCAGGCTCACGGTTGAGAGGCACGCACTGACGGCGGCGGCGCACCCTCCGCTGGAACCGCCCGGTGTGCGCGTGAGGTCGAAGGGATTGTTCGTGCGCCCGAAGACGGGATTGTCCGTCGTGTAATCGAGCGCCATCTCCGAACAGTTTGTTTTCCCCAGAATGATCGCACCTGCTTCGCGCAAAGATGCCACCGCCCGTGCATCAGCGGCGGGCGTGAAATCCTTACGCACCTTCGTCCCGGCGGTCGCGCGCAAGCCTCGGACATCAATCGTGTCCTTGACGGTGATGGGCAGACCACACAGAACATCCACACGTGCGCCGCGCATGATCGCGGCTTCCGCGCCGCGCGCCTGATCGAGCACGTCCGGCGCGAGCGTGACGACGGCGTTGAGAGCCGGATTCAGGCGCTCAATCCGGCGGAGGTGCGCCTCGACGACTTCCACAGGCGAGACGACACGCTCACGCATCATCCTCGCGAGCCGCGTCGCCGAATATGTCGCCAGTTCTTCGCTCATCTATGTCGCGGTTCAAAGGCTCGGAGTTTAAAGTTCGATGACGAGACTTCAAGCGATGAATCACTCCAACTTTGGACTCTGCGCTTTTGAACTTTATGCTTTGAACTATTTTGCCAGCAGTTCGATAAATTTCTTCGCAGCCGTGCCGAGCGCGCGGTCGCTGCGGTAGATGACGCCGACCGCGCGCGTCCACTCCGGCTCGGCGAGCGGGACGACGGCGAGTTTGCCGCTCGCCTGCTCGTCAAGCACGCTCGGACGCGGAACAATCGCGACGCCCAGACCCACTTCCACCGCGCGCTTGATCGTCTCGATGTTGTCGAACTCGGCGACGCGCCGGACGCTGACGCCGTGCGAGCGCAGAATACGGTCGGTGGCACGGCGCGTCGGGATGTCGCGCTCGAAGAGGACGAAGTCGCGCTCTTGCAAATCTGTCGCGCTGAGTTTTTTGCGTTTGGCGAAAGGGTGTTCGGGCAGACAGATGAGCACCAGACGATCTCCGCCGAGAGGCACGACTTCAAGTCCGCGCTTCTTCTCCGGATAGGCGACGACGCCGAGTTCTACCGCGCCGCTCAACACGTCGCGCACGATGCGCGTGGTGCGGCTGTATTCGAGATCAATCTTGGCCTGCGGGTAAAGCGTCATAAACTGTCGCACGGCGGGCGGCAACTCATGCAGGCCGATGCTGTAGACGGTCGCCACTCGCACCGTCCCGCTGACGGTTCCGGTCAACGCGCGCATACTCTCTTCCAGCCCCACGTAGGCACGCAGCACTTCGCGGCTCGCCTGGTAAAAGGCTTCGCCCGCCTGTGTCATGTGCAACTCGCGCCGCCCACGCACGCGCTCCAACAGGCGACGCTTGAACTTCTCTTCCAGACCCCGCACCTGCTGGCTGACCGCCGACTGCGTGACGAAGTTGCGCTCAGCCGCCTGCGAAAAGCTCTGCGTCTCGACGAGGTCGCAAAAGATTTTGAGTGTTTCGATCTGCACGAGGATAATATAAGTATTCCTCACGAGGTTGCGCAAGTTAATTCATTTCACCTTATATTCTTCTCAAGCTACAATGACCCTGCTTCCTCCTCCGAATTTGACTGGGCGCATAGAAGGGAGAAAGGAACAGATGGCGATTTACAGCCCTGAAATGACTCTGCGCGACGCCCGCAGGCTCTATTTCGAGCTTAACAACTTCGGGAATGACGGCGGATACGAAGACCGTTGGATTAAGGTCAAGGTCTGGCGTTTGCCAATCTGGATTCCGAACACGAAGGGGCGGCGCAGG
>JAIVJG010000132.1 GCA_020200155.1 Acidobacteriota bacterium
TGCGGGTTCGACGCGATGTATAAGCCCTGCGCGACGAACTGCCGCCACGCCATCAACTGCGACGCGAGAAAGCCGAGGCCCAGCAGCAGCGTTACAAGAAGCCAGCGTTTGTAAACTTCCTCCGCGCCTTTACGCAGAGCCTTGCTTGCGAAAGAGATGGTTACGCTGCTCGCGAGGATCAGCGCCGTACTCACCCAGACGAACGACGGCACGGGGATCGCCTTCCAGTCGGTCGAGCCGGGCAGCCCCGCACGGATGATGTACGCGCTCGCGAGCGCCGTGAACATCATCAGGATCGAAGCGATGCCGGCCATCACGCCGATGCGGTAACGCTCCGGCGTCCAGCCGTCTCGACGACTCCCCGGCCCGCCGGGGCCGCCACCGTTCGGCCCGCCGCCGCCGGGGCCACGTCCGCCCTTGCCGTTACGCGGTCGCACGCCCTCGACGCTGATGCCGTCCCTCGTCCGCGTGACGGTTTCGCTATTACTTGTGACCGTTACTGCCATTGCCCGTTCCCTGTAGCCCTTCGTGTCCCGGCCCGACGATGTTGCGCTCCGTCTCGTCCGGTGTCGTCTGCATCACGTAATCCTGCGGCGCGCCCGGCACAGAGAATTCATACGCGCCCCTGTAGACGATTGGCAGCTTGCCGCCGAAGTTGTCGTGCGGCGGCGGCGTCGCCGTTATCCATTCAAGCGTCGTCGCCTCCCAAGGGTTGTCGTTCGCGCGTTTGCCCTTGAACATACTCCAGAAGAAATTGAAGAGAAAGATGAGCTGCGCGATGGCCGTGATAATCGCCGCGTAAGTGACGAACTTGACGAGCGGCGTCGAAGTGTTGAGGAAGTGATAGATGTGTTCCTCTTTGCCGTTAATCATCTCCGTGAACTGCGCGTAGCGGCGCGGCATGCCGAGGATGCCCATCGTGTGCATCGGGATGAAGATGCAATAGACGCCGATGAGCGTCGGCCAGAAGTGAATCTTGCCGAGCCTCTCGTCCATCATCCGCCCGAACATCTTCGGGAACCAGAAATAAGTTCCCGCGAACATGCCGAAAATCGCCGCCACACCCATCACGAGATGGAAGTGCGCGAGCACGAAGTAAGTGTCGTGCATCGAGAGATCGAGCGAAGTCTGTCCGAGCACAAGACCCGTGATGCCGCCCGCCACGAACAGCGAGACGAAGCCGAGCGCGAACAGCATCGGCGTCGCGAAGCGAATCCGCCCGCCCCACAGCGTGCCGAGCCAGTTAAATGTTTTGATCGCAGAGGGCACGCCGATGGAGAGCGTCAATATCGAGAAGGCCATGCCCGTGTAGGGACTCATGCCGCTGATGAACATGTGGTGGCCCCACACGAAGAAGCCGAGCAGGCCGATGGCGAACATCGCGAAGACCATCGCGCGATAGCCGAAGACGGGCTTGCGCGCGAAGGTTGAAAGGATGTGCGAGGTCGCGCCCATGCCCGGCAGGATCGCGATGTAAACCTCCGGGTGGCCGAAGAACCAGAACAGGTGTTGCCACAAAATCGGCGAACCGCCCTCATGCGGAAGCACAGTCGAGCCGTTACTCAATCCGCCGGGGACGAAAAAGCTCGTGCCGGCGACGCGGTCGAGCAGGAGCAGCACGCCCGCCGCGAGCAGCACAGGGAAAGAGAGCAAGGCCAGTATGGCCGTCGTGAACCACGACCAGCACGTCAGCGGCAGGCGCATCAACGACATCCCGCGCGTGCGTAGATTCAGCATCGTCGTGATGAAGTTCAGAGCGCCGAGGAGCGAGGCGATGCAGAAAGTGGCGATGCTGATGATCCAGAGATTCTCGCCCGTCGTCATGCCGGGCACGTTCAGGAGTCCGCCAATGGCCGAGAGCGGCGGGTAGTTCGTCCAGCCGCCGGTCGGGCCGATGACGCCGTTGCCCGACATAAAGATGGCGGCGACGAGCACCACTAGCCCGATGAACGTGACCCAGAACGAAAGCATGTTGAGGACGGGGAACGCCATGTCGTCCGCGCCGACCTGAATCGGCATGAAGTAGTTGCCGAAGCCGCCCTGCGGCGCGGTCGTTAAGACGAAGAAGACCATCATCGTGCCGTGCATCGTGACGAGCGAGAGGTAGAACTCCGGCGTCATCACACCACCCGGCGCACCCGTGGGAAAGAGCGTGGCCAAGATCGGCCAGGGCGTGCCCGGCCACGTCAGGTTCATACGCATCAGCACGGACATAATCAGCCCGATGAAGACTGAGAAGAGCGCCAGCAGCAGGTACTGTATGCCGATCACCTTGTGGTCAATGCTGAAGATGTACTTGCGTATGAAACTCGTCGGCGGGTGATGGTGCACCACCCCGGCGGCGTGCGCGTGAGCATCTTCAGCAGCCGCGTGCGCGCCTTGCATGGGTTCCGCCTCTGCCATCTCTCTCGACTCCTCTCGCCCGTCTCAACAGGCGTACTGGGGATTAACGTGGCTCGTAAGATATCGGATACTTGTTGAGCAACTGCGTCACGCGCGACTGAAACTGCGCCTGCGGCATCAACATCAGTTCGTTGAATTCATTTTCCGGAAGCACGAGCATAAAACTCTTCATCTTGTAGTGCTCGAGGCCGATGAAGTTGAGCGATTCGTCGCTGATCTTGACCGGGTCTGTGTGCCCAAATTTGCCGTCCGCGCCTGCGTAGTGGAAGTTCCACTGGAATTGCTGCGCCGTGACCCTGACCTGCGACGCGCCCGCCGGCGCGCTCTCGAAGTGGAGGTGCGCCCAGACGAACTGACCCTTGATGGCGAGCGCGATGAAGACCACCGCTGTGATAATCACTCCGAGCATTTCGATGCGATTGTTGCCGTGCGTGTAGACGGCGCGCGTCCCGTCGCCCGTGTCGCGGTAGCGCCAGACGGCGTAGCCGAGTCCAATCTGAGCGGCGGCAAAAGCGACGCCGACCACAATGATGGTGAGCAAAAACTGGCTGTCGTAAGCCGGGCCGTGCTCGGAGATGGAGGGCGGGAACCACCATCCGCTGCCGAGGAACAGCCAGATAGACAGTAGCGTCATAATCCAGATCAGCGCAGCCAGCGCACGGCCCATCTTTCACCCTCCTGACTTTGGACTTTTGAAAGGCTTCAACTACGAATCAGCAACCGCCAATCAAAAATTATCTTTTGAACACCATCAATCCGAACAGCACAGGCAAGTAAAGCACGGAAGCCAGCAGCAGGCGGCGCGCGTTCTGGCGCGAGTGCGAGAGTGCGGCCTGGAAGCTGCTGGCGAGAAAGAGCAAACCTAGAATCAACGCGCCGTAGAAATAGACAGGCCCTGTCGTCCCCAGCACGGTCGGGAACAAACTGACGGGGACGAGAAGCAGTGTCCAGATAACGATCTGCTGCGCCGTCCTTCGTCCCTCCGGCTCGACGACCGGAAGCATGCAAATTCCTGCACGCGCGTAGTCCTCTCGATACATCCAGGCGATGGCGAGGAAGTGGGGAAACTGCCAGATGAAAAGGATCGCAAACAGCGCCCACGCCTCCGTGTTGATGCTGCCGGCGGCTGCTGCCCAGCCGATGAGCGGCGGCACAGCGCCCGGCAGAGCGCCGACGACGGTCGAGAGCGACGTGCGCGTCTTCAACGGCGTG
>JAIVJG010000133.1 GCA_020200155.1 Acidobacteriota bacterium
GCCGACTCGCGCGCCTCGCACCCGGAGTTGCATACGCGACTCGACCGTGCGCGTAAGGATGCGTTGACTCCTCACTCATGAAAGTCCGCTATCAGGCCGACGCAGACCTCAACGAGGACATCGTCACCGGCGTTCAGCGCCGCGCCCCTGAAATTGATTTTCAAATCGCACACGAAGCGCAACTGGCTCACGCGCCTGACACGAATGTGCTGGCGCGTGCCGCGCGTGAAGGCCGCATTCTGGTCACTCACGACCGTCGAACAATGCCAGCCCACTTTGGGCGATTCGTCGAAAGTCGGGATGGCCCCGGCCTCATCATTATCTCGCAAAATGCGGAGATGTTGCGGGTCATCGAAGAACTGATCCTCATCTGGTCAGTTTCTGAAGCTGAAGAATACATCAACTCAATTTGCACACTTCCATTGTGAAGCGCACGGCGCGATCTCTACGGTGAAGTGGGCTACACGATTATTGACGACGTGCTCTGTTTGCCGGAACGGATGCCAGCGATTTACAGAAGATTGACGACGTGAGCGCGCTTCCCGTGTTTGTTGCCCTCCGGCAAACGGATTGGTTTATACTAGCGGCATTATGAGTCTTTCCAGCACCACTGTTCCCCTCTCCACGGATCAATCCGGCGTGATGCGCGTCGGCGAGACCCGCGTCTCACTTGATTCCGTCGTCTTTGCTTTTAACGACGGCGCGACGCCGGAAGAGATCGTTCAGCAATACACGACGCTCAACCTTGCGGATGTTTACGCAGTCGTCAGCTATTACCTGCAACATCCCGCCGAAGTCGAAGACTACCTCGAACGAAGAGGAACGCAACGGCTCGAATTGCGAAAAGAGGTCGAAGCGCGCTTCGATCCGCGAGGCATCCGCGAGCGTCTTCTGGCGCGCGAACGTTCAGGAAGAAGCTGAGTCATGCTCCGTCTGGCAATTGACGAAGACTTTAATAATCGGATTTTGCGGGGACTGGTTCGACGCCAGCCGGAACTGGATATCGTGCGCGTGCAGGATGCCGGGTTGAGCGCCGCGCCCGATGCGGAGGTGCTGGAATGGGCGTCGTCGGAAGGCCGCGTCCTGCTCACACACGATGTCACGACGATGAAGCAACATGCCGTTGACCGCCTCGCCGCCGGATCACCGATGCCCGGAGTCTTCGAGGTCGGCCAGCAAATTCCCATCGGCCAAGCCATCGAAGAGATACTGCTTATCGCCACATACAGTCTTGAGGGCGAATGGGAAGGTCAAGTCAGATTCCTTCCGCTCAGATAATTAAATTCCAACTGCGCAACCTCTACGGTGAAGTGGGCTACACGATTATTGACGACGTGCTCTGTTTGCCGGAACGGATGCCGGCGATTTACAGAAGACTGACAACATAGCAAAAAGTTAAAGGAGTGCCAGTATGTTTCCCAACTTTCAACGACACTTAGTCTTTGCCGCCGCGTGCGCCATCCTGATCGGCCTGATCACAGGCTCTCATTCGACAGGCGCGAAAACCACGTCGCGGAATGATTCTTCGAAAGCACAATCGCGCTTCGCGAAGCTGGACGGGATGCGCGTGCATTACGAGAACACCGGCAAGGGCGACGAGGCGCTCGTCTTCGTGCACGGGTGGACGTGCGATTTGAATTTCTGGCGGATGCAGACGCCTGTGTTTGCAAAGAATGTGCGCGTCATCGCGATTGATCTGCCCGGTCACGGGCGCAGCGATAAGCCGCGCGTCGCGTACACGATGGACTTGTTCGCGCGCTCGCTTGACGCGGTGCTCAGGGACGCGAAGGTCAAGCGCGCGGTGCTCGTCGGGCACAGCATGGGCACGCCCGTCGCGCGGCAGTTTTATCGCAAGTACCCGGAGAAGACGCTCGCGCTCGTCGCGGTGGACGGCGCGCTGCGGCCTTTCGCGGCGCGGGCGGCGATGGAGCCGTTCATCGCGCCTTTGCGCGGAGAGAACTACAAAGAAGTGCTGGGACGGATGTTCGACGGCATGCTCGGCGCACAGATGCCCGTCGCGCGTCGAGAGGAGATCAAGGCGGCCAGTTTCTCGACGCCGCAGTACGTCGCCGTCAGCGCGATGGAAGGCATGGCCGACGATTCAATCTGGACGAAAGACCAGATCAAAGTCCCAGTGCTCGCCATCCTCGCGCACTCGCCGTTCTGGCCTGCGGACAACGAAAAGCTTTTCAGGGAGATCGCGCCCGACCTCGAATACAAAATGCTGGACGGCGTCGGCCATTTCCTGATGATGGACAAGCCGGACGAGTTCAATCGCGCGCTCGCCGATTTTCTCGCGCGTCGCCATCTTTTACGGCAGAAGTAATCCCTGCTCTCGCCCTCTGGCCGCGACGGTTGAGCGTGCCGGCTGGCTGGGTTATATTGAGTGTGAAGGCAGCGCGCTCGGAGGAGAGACGGTCAGGCAGAGAAGTCTTGAGAGTGCGAGACGAGGTCGCCGACATCGTGTCAGACAGGTTAACGGAGGCTTAGGCTAATTGGTAAGTCAGCAGTCTTGAAAACTGCCGCGCGAAAGCGCTTGGGGGTTCGAGTCCCTCAGCCTCCGCTTAAAGCATCAACATTTGAA
>JAIVJG010000296.1 GCA_020200155.1 Acidobacteriota bacterium
ACCTAACGCCCGGCATCAGCGGCGCGCACAGACCCTGACTGATGAAAGATTCTCTGATTGCGCGTCCGCTGCATGCCGTTGTTAGGCTTCGCTACTAGAGGAAAGATTTTATTATTTGCCCCTGCTCTACTTTCAACTCGACGCCTTCCTCGATCTCCTTGAAGTCCGGGGCCGCATGTTTCATCAGCTTGGTTCTCGTACACCCACTCGTTTGTAGCCTGCCATTAAACTGATTAGCATAGACCAGATACTTTTCGCCCTTCTTAAAACGGATACCGCAATCGCCCCCAAAGCCGGGATTGCTGCGCAAGACAACCTCCTTGCCTTCAATACCCTTCAAGTTCTTCTTGACTCTGAATTTTACCTCCAACTCTATCGTGTACCTTCCTGCATTATCAAAAGGGATTTGAATCTCTCGAACATCTACGACTTGTCCAGTAAACACAACGTCGGAAGCCTGTAGCTCTCCCCATGCTGTAATCGCAATTGGGTTACACTCACATGCTGAAGCATTCTGCACGCCAAACATGCATATTGCGAGGAAACAAACTGCTGAAAATAGTTTCTTCATTCTTTTACTTCTAAGACAACACATAGAAGCCTAACGCCCGGCATCACCCGCGCCCCCATTCGACTTCCACGAGAGGCACGCTGAAGGGGCGTCGGGTGCATGCCGTTGTTAGGTGCGGGGTGGCTTTATTTCAAACCTAACTTTCCGAACAAAGTAGAAATGGCCCATCCTACTACCAGCCCGACGCCTATTGCAGGGACACTCACGAATGGTAAGAAGCCCACCGCGAGAGACGCCGCCGTCCACTTCTTTTCGAGGATGGCCTGTTGTGCACTCATGTAGCCCTGAAAGTAGAGGGCCATGAGGGGGGCTACTCCACAGATGAACAGGCACCAGCTCTTCAGATTATGTTCCACCTTCGCGAAAAAACTAGCAACAATACCGACGACTAAATAAGGCAACAGTAAGAAGATTGTCCCGATTGGCTGAACCAGTAAGTAGTGAATGGATGTGGAGAAAGCGCCTCCGGGCGTCTCGTTTGCTACAGAGGCTCTGGCGTACGTGTCGGACGATAGAATCACTGCCACGCCGAGAAGAAGTGCCAGACCGCCCCATGAGTAATATCGCTTTGGTATCTGCAACCTGTTGTACCTTGCTATCGAAGCCTAGAACGACGAAGCACCTAACGCCCGAATTAACCGGCGAGCAATCAACTTAAAAATGAAAAGACCGCTATATTGCGAGTCCGGTTCAATGAGTTGTTATGCCGCCCTTGCGCTTAAACGCGACTTGTATTGCTTACTACTCATTGGAACTGCGTCAGGGAAAGAGTGTTTCCATCCGGGTCTTTGAACCAAGCGATCATTGCGCGGCTCGGTGCTGTCCAGATGCCCAACTCATCCTGTTCAAGCCACTCGTACCGCTCACATCTAACCCCTCGCCCTAGCAGTTCTTTTATCTCCGTCTGAATGTCACCGACATCCCAACCAAGGACAGTATAATTTGGCGAAGTAAGTTCCTGTACTTTCTGCACCCGAAGCATTGTTCCATTCGCGTCAAAGACGATTGCGAAGGCATCGTCATAGACGAGCCGTAAGCCTAATGTATTTTCATAGAAATCCTTTGCGCGCTCAGGCTGCTTCGTGGCTATGAAGGTCACGATTTTTGATTTGTTGAGCATGTCGTCCTCCGTTTCATTAAACTCGTAAGCGGCATAACGCCGGAATTGAGCGGCTGCCTACATACTTTGAAGATAAAAGACTTTCTAATTGGCAGTCCGCTCCAATGACTTGTTAGATTTTGGCAGAAGAGGGTTTCTTTCGGTTATGTTGCTCAACAAAACCTTAGAATGTCATTCCCTCGAAGCTACTATGGACTCTCTGTGTCTATGATCTCTTCATTGGAAGCGTATGGATCGGGTAGCGCCGCACCAGGTGGAACAACCCATACCTGCACCATCCCTGAATCAAATTCACCAGCTGCTGCCGGTATCACGATGACGCGGCTCTCCTTGACTCCGTACTTCACTCTTAATTCAGATTTCCACTTCTCGACCAATTTCAGCGTATCAATATCCGCGGGCTCATCGGGCGCCATATATACTTCTTCGCCCTCAATTCGAGGTCTAACGATGATACAGACGTTCAAATTCGCGTTTGCACGCAGCACGTCGGCGAATCCTTCAAATATCCACCGTTCATTGTCAGGATATTTTAAATAATAGTCACTGTATGAGCCGATCTGAACCGCTTCCTTTGGTGTTCGTTCGGGTTTTGCTTCTTTAACGGGCGGCGACGCATCGCTCGGGAGAATCCAGAGTTGCACTACTGATTGTTGGGCATCTTCGTCAGCATCTTTCTTAGCGATGCCGCCGTATATGATTTTGATCCGATTGGCCTCTATGCCATATCCCTCCAAGTCACTGGCATCCCGTTTAGCGACTCTGCGCCACGTACCGGGAGTAGCGCCGCGCACATTGAAGGCGACAATGTAAGCGACGGTCTTTGGCTGCTGTCGCAAATGGTCAGCAAATGCGGCGAGGGTAACATTGCCGAGGTATGGCCCATCCC
>JAIVJG010000225.1 GCA_020200155.1 Acidobacteriota bacterium
GCGAAGGTGTTGCTGGCGGAGGGGCGCAACGAGGAGGCCGAGAGTATTGCGCGGTCGGCGGTGCGGGCGCTTGAAGAGGGTGGCGAGCAGTCGCTGCTGGCAGAGGCGTTGACGACGCACGGGATCACGCTGGCGCGCACGGGCCGGCACGTCCATGCGCGGTTGACGCTTGGTCGCGCCGTGGTGGTGGCGGAGCAGGCGGGCGACCTCGAAAACGCGGGGCAGGCGGCGCTGACTATCCTCGAAGAACTGGGCGGGCACTCCGCGCCGGGCGAACTGCAAGTTACCTACGAGCGCGCCGCCGAACTCCTCGCCAACTCGCAACACCCCGGCGTCAAAGATCGCCTTCTGGCGTGCGCCCGCAATCTGATCCACCTGCACGTGTCGCGCCCGGCTTCCGCGCCCGATGCGGGGTTCAGTGTGTCCACGGACTGGGAGGGCTTCTCTTTCCGTGATGAGATGCGGCGCTACGAAAGATTCGTCATCGAGCGTGCATTGCGAGACGCCGGCGGCTCCGTCTCGCGGGCGGCGCAGTTGCTCGGCTTCAAACATCATTACAGTTTGAGTTCTCTGATTAACAAGCGCCACAAAAATCTGTTGCAGGCCAGATCGCCCGTCGTGCCGCGCAAACGCAGCATCATTCGCGGGGACTACGCCTCGCAACGCGCACCCGTTAAAGCGAGCCGCCCGGTGACGATCCTGCATGTCGAGGATAACGGCGTGGTCGCGAACGCCGTCAAAGATACGCTTGAACTGGAAGGGTGGAGAGTCGAGGTCTGCGCTGACGGGGCGGCTGGGTTGAAGAAGGTCGCCGGCAACTCCCCTTACGACCTCCTGTTGTTCGACAACGATTTGCCGGGCGTCAACGGGTTAGAGCTTGTGCGGACGGCGCGGAAGCTCTCTCATCGCCGGCGGACGCCGATCATCATGCTCTCGGCGGGCGATTGCGAGACTGAGGCGTGGCGTGCCGGCGTGGATGCTTTTTTGCATAAGCCGGAGGACGTGCTGGCGGTAGCCGACACGGTCGCGCGCCTGCTCAACACAGGGGACGAAGAGTACTGACGCATCGTGTGATGTTCAGTACCTCCCCCCTCGGCGTGGCCCAACGGGCGCGGGGCCACGTCAAGAGACCGTCATGCCTTAGGGTGGGGGCGTGGCGGTCTCACTTTTTCCTGATACTCTATCTGTGGAAGCAGGCCGTGGCCGGACACAATTGGCAGTGCGAATTTAGAGTGCGCTATCACCGCCAGCCGCTTGCGCCGCCGGGAGGTTTTTCTGTAAAATCCCTCACTGTCGCGCGGGGTCTTCCTTTCTAGTTGCCACTAAACCGCCGGCACTCTCGAACGTTACAACCCGACGCCGTTTCCGAACCAACAGTCTCAGTCCAACTGAAAGGTTAAGCTTTATGAATGCCCCTCGCCCCTCCGGACGCATGTTCCTGTGCCTGGTCGTTTGTTTGCTGGCGCTCGCCGCCTCTTCGCCGAGCGCACATGCCTTCGGCGACAACTGGAAAGAGTGGAGGCCCGTTGACCCCGCGCAGTTGGCCTTGAAGGAGCCGGTCGTCGAAAAGGACGCCGACGCCGAAGCCCTCTTCTGGGAAGTGCGCGTCGCCGACGTGGACGAGGGCGGGTCGCCCCGCACCGTGCTCGACCACTACATTCGCATCAAGGTTTTCACCGAGCGCGGGCGCGAGGCGCAGAGCAAAGTGGACATCTTCGCGCCCAAGTTCGGCAACCGCGAGATCAAGATCATGGATGTCGCCGGGCGCACGATCAAGCCCGACGGCAGCATCGTCGAGTTGAAGAAGGAAGATGTCTACGAGCGCACGGTCATCAAGACGAGCGGCCTCAAGGTCAAGGCCAAGTCCTTCGCGCTGCCGGGCGTCGAGCCGGGTTCGATCATTGAGTACAGGTGGCGCGAGGTACGCGGCAACAGTTTCAGCAACTACGACCGCCTGGAATTCTCGCGCGACATTCCCGTCCAGCGCGTCAAGTATTACATCAAGCCGTCATCAAACCCGTATCTGGCGGCGGCGAGAATCGGCATGCGCGTGCAGTTTTTCAGGGTCGAGGGCGCGCCGTTTCAGAAAGAGAAGGACGGCTTCTACAGCGTCACGGAGACGAACATGCCGGCCTACCACGAGGAGCCGAACTCGCCGCCCGAATATTCCGCGCGCCCGTGGATGCTCGTCTACTACTCCGAAGACAAGAAGCTCTCGGCGCAGGAATTCTGGAAGAACTACGGCAAAGAGACCTACGAGAAAAGCAAATCGGGCATGAAGGCGAGCGACGACGTGAAGCGCAAGGCCGCCGAGATTATCGGCGACGCGACCACGCCGGAGCAGAAACTGGAACGCCTTTTCGAGTTTTGCCGCACGCAGATTAAAAATGTTTACGACGACGCCAACGGCATGACCGCCGAGCAGCGCGCGAAGGCGAAGGATAACAAGACGCCCTCCGACACACTCAAGCGCGGCCTCGGCACCGGCTACGACATAGACATGCTTTTCGCCGCGCTCGCCAGCGCCGCCGGTTTCGAGTCGCGCGTCGCACGCCTCGCGGATCGCAGCGATACTTTCTTCGATCCGGACTTCCCCGACGATTACTTCATCGGTGCTTACGACATCGCCGTCCGTGTCGGCGAAGAGTGGCGCTTCTTCGATCCGGCCAGCACTTACGTGCCCTACGGCATGCTGCGCTGGCAGGAGGAGGGGCAGTCCGCGCTCCTCTCCGACCCGAAGGAGCCGGTCTTCGTCAAGACACCGATGTCCGGGCCGGAGAAGTCGCTTGAGAAGCGCACGGGCAAGTTCAAGCTCGACGAGGAAGGCACGCTCGAAGGCGACGTGCATATCGAATACACGGGCCACCTGGCTGCGAGCATGAAGGAAACATACGACGACGACTCGACAGCCGAGCGCGAGGAAGCGCTCAAGAACAAATTCAAGTCGCGCATGGGCGGCGTCGAGATCACCGACATCCGTATTGAGAACGTGACCGACCCGGTCAAGCCTTTCGCCTACAATTTCCATATCCGCGTGCCCGCCTACGCGCAACGCACGGGCAAGCGCCTCTTTCTTCAGCCGGCCTTCTTCCAGCACGGCGGCAGTGCGTTCTTCACCACAAGCGACCGCAAGAACGCGATTTACTTCTACTACCCCTGGTCGGAAGAGGACAGGGTTGAGGTCGCTCTGCCCGAAGGCTTCAGTCTAGACAACGCCGAATCGCCGGCCCCGTTCGCCTCCGACAAACTGAGCCGGTACGAGCCGCACCTGCTCATCACGAAGGACGGGCACACGCTCATCTACACGCGCAAGTTTTTCTTCGATCCGCGCAACAACGGCGGGTTCGTCATCTTCCCGACCACCACCTACCCCCAACTGAAAGCGTTCTTCGACCTGCTGCACAAGCAGGACAACCACACCGTCTCGCTCAAGCAGGGCGCGTCCGCACCCACCGCGAAGAGCAGCACCCCGAACTGAATCGCGCGCCTTGTAGCGCGAATTGTTGGAAAGACCGACCCCGAAGCGGCGAGCCTCTTTTGAAGAGGGGCTTGCCGGAGGACAAGAAAAATGTTTTACCGTCTGATCGGATTCTGCTTCATGCTCGCGCTCCTCAGCGCGCCGACTTATGCGTTGGGCGGCGACGAAGTCCCCGCGTGGCTCAAGCAGGCGGCGGCAGCCAGCGCGCCGACCTACAAAAAAGACGTGCCCGCCGTCGTCCTCAACGATGAATCGAACGTCATCGTCGGCGATGACGGGCGCATCACGACCGTCACGACTTACGCCGTCCGCGTCCTGACGCGAGAGGGCCGCGCCTCGGCCTCCGCCGTCGAACACTACGAGACGGACACGGGCGGGAAGGTGCGCGAGATGCGCGCGTGGCTGATTCACCCGGACGGCAGCACGAAAAAATATGGTAAGGACGAGACGATTGACGTGGCGGCGAGCCTCGACGACCTTTACAGCGAGTCGCGCCTGAAGAGTATTTCAGCCGTGGACGACGCAGAGGTCGGCGCTGTCTTCGGCTACCAGACGACCACGGAAGACCACCCCCTGTTCCCGCAGACCGTGTGGGCGTTTCAGGGTCGCCTGCCGTCGCTCGTCTCCCGCTTCACGCTGACGCTCCCCGCAGGCTGGCGCGCTTCGAGCGTCACTTTCAACACGGCGAAGATCGAGCCGGCGGTCAGCGGCACGTCCTACACTTGGGAGATGCGTAACCTCTCGCCCATCGAACCCGAACCGTCCAGCCCAAGCGTGCTGACGCTTGCGCCGCACGTCGCTGTCAGCTATGTCTCGTCGGTCGCGGGCGGGCGCACCTTCGACAAGTGGCTCGACGTTTCCAGGTGGTACACGGAACTGGCCGACCCGCAGGCCGCGCCCGACGACGCCATCGCGACCAAGGCGCGCGAGCTGACGGCGAATGCTAAGACCGAGATGGAAAAAATTCAGGCCATCGGGCGTTACGTCCAGAACCTGCAATACGTCTCGATTCAGATCGGCATCGGCGGCTATCGCCCGCACGCGGCCACGTCCGTCTTCGCCAAGCAGTACGGCGACTGCAAGGACAAGGCGAACCTGATGCGCGCGATGCTGCGCGCCGTCAAGCTCACGGCCTACCCCGTGCTCATCTACGCGGGCGACCGCACGCACGTGCGCGAGGAATGGGCGTCGCCGATGCAGTTCAACCACTGCATCGTGGCCGTCAAGGTCAGCGACGAGACGCAGGCAGCCTCGGTCATACAGCATCCCACTCTCGGACGCCTGCTCATCTTCGACGCGACCGACGAGAGCACCTCTGTCGGCGACCTGCCCGACCACGAGCAGGGCAGCTTCGCACTCGTCGCCGCCGGAGAGACGGGCGCGCTCATTCGCATGCCGGTCACGGAACCCGACGGCAACCGGCTCGACCGTCAGGTTGAGATGAGCCTCGCGGAAGACGGCTCCATCGCCGCGACCGTGCACGAGCGGATGATCGGGCAATCAGCCGCCAACGCGCGCAGGGATTTCAAGGGACTCTCGCGCGCACAGTACACGAAGGCCATCGAGGATTGGGTTTCGCTCGGCGCGACCGGCGCGAAGTTCAACAAGATCGAACCCGCCGACAGCAGAGACGCTGGACGCTTCGCGCTCGACGTGGAGTTCACCGTTGATCGCTACGCGCAGTCCATGCAGGATCGCCTGCTCGTCTTCAAGCCGGCGGTCGTCTCGCGCGGCATGGTCGTCAGCCTGACGGAGCCGACGCGCACGCACCCCGTCGTGCTTAAATCCCGCGCTTACACAGAGACCACGCACATCAAGCTGCCCGCAGGCTTCGACGTGGACGAGATGCCCGACGCCCTCAAGCTCGATTCCGCCTTCGGCAACTACTCCGCGACCTACGAGGTCAAGGACGGCCAACTCGTCTTCACGCGCTCGCTCGTCCAGCGCCAGGCCACCATCCCCGCCGAGCAGTACGACCAGTTACGCAAATTCTTCGGGCGCATCCGCGCCACCGAAGAGAGTCCCGTCGTGCTCGCCAGGAAGTGAGCGGTTGAGAAAGATAAGGCAGAAAGAATCGTCATGATAAAGAGAGCCGCTTGCATCCTCGCACTGCTGTATCTGATCGGCACGGTCAGCGCGTTTGGGCAACAGCCAGCCGGTCAGAACGTGCAACGATTGTCCATTCCCGGAAAAGATTGGGCGTTAGAGATCAGTCTGCCGAAGTTCGTCTTGAAGCAGGATCAACTGCGAAACGACAAAAAGGGTCGGATGATTTTGGCCGGGATCGAGGACGCGGGCTACATCGTGAGCATCTACCTTGAACCCGTTCCGCAGAAAGAGAGCAGCAGAGATTTGCGGGACTCCATCGCCGAGAACCTCAAGGCGCAATCGGAGATCAAGAAAGACGACTTCAAAACTTCGGAATACAAGCAGATGCCTACCCTTGAGTATCTTGTCAAAGAGTTCAAGGGCCAACACGTCAACCAAAAACACCTCAACGCTTACATTGTCAAAGATGACATCTGGATTGACATCCACTTCTCCAAGTTGCTGTTCAAGCCGGGCGATGAGCAACTGTTTTATCAGATTCTTGATTCGGTTAAATTCATAGTCAACGATAAGCCAGCAGCAGCCGGGCCGACCAGCCTCGACTACCTTCAGCAAGGGAGTTCGTACTATCTGAAGGGCGATTATAAAAAGGCTGTCGCTCCCTACAGCAAGGCACTCGAACTGGAGAAGCAGAAGCCACAGCTTGGCAAGACTCTATGGCGCGTGTTGATTGATAATCTCGGCATGTCATATGGAATCACAGGAGATTTGAAGAGTGCTAAGGAGACCTTCGAGTACGGACTGTCGAAGGACGCTACCTACCCATTGTTTCACTACAACATGGCATGCACCTACGCCGAGATGAATGATCTCGACGCTGCCATCGCCTCGCTCAAGCAGGCATTCGCCCACAAAGACAACATCATCTCCGGTGAGCAGATGCCCGACCCCGCCAGCGACGATTCGTTCAAACGCTTCAAAAAAAATGAGAAGTTTCGGCAGGCGCTGAAAGAGTTGAATCAATAGGATGATGCGAAGGGCGAGACTTGAATTTGGTCGCCGCCCTTCAAACTTTCAACTCACATCGAGCGTCAGTTGTCGGAACGCCTCACGCAGACGCAGCGCGACGCTGCCGGCGGCGATCCTGTAGCGGTGAAAGTCGAACATGGTGACGAGGCCGACGCCGAGGCTGGCCGAGGTGAGAAAGATTTCGTCTGCATCGCCCACGTCGTGTAAGTGATAATCGCCCTCGATGACGGGCACGGCCAACTCTTCGGCCAGTTCGATGACGCACGCGCGCGTCGTCCCGGCGAGCGCGCCCGTCTGGAGCGCGGGCGTGTGAATTGTTCCCTGCTTCACCCAGAAGATGTTCGCCATCGTCGCCGAAGCCACCTCGCCCCGTTCATTCAACACAATCGCCTCGTCGAAGTCGCGCGCACGCGCCTCCTCCCAAGACAGAACGTGTTCGAGATAGTTGACGCTCTTGACGCCCGCGAGCGGCGAGAGCGTGTTCAAGCGGTACGGCGAGACGGAGAGCGCGAGCGCGTCGTCCGCCGCGCGGCGCGCGTCGCCTGTGATTATCAGTATGTCGGTCTCGCTCGCGCCCGCCCCTTTCAACTCCCACGGGCCGCGCGCGTCGCGCGCCAGAAGTGTCACGCGCGCACGCCCAGCCTCGACCTTGTTCGCCTCGACCAGCCGCGCCAGCGATTCTTTAACTTCCTTTTCCTCGAAGCCACACTCCACACCCGCGCGCTTCGCGTGTTCCTTCAATCGCCACCAGTGCGCGTCCCACAGGAAAGGCCGCCCGCCGTAGACGGCGAGTGTGGTGAAGACGCCGCGCCCGTGCAGCGTGGCCGCCGTGACGGGCGGCAGTCGCGCCTTCGACGCTTCAATCAGGCGTTGGTTAAGAATGATGCGCTGGTGCATCCTACCTCTCTCACGCGAGACGCTCTCGACGAAAAAGCCGGAACCGGGTCGCAGCATACACGAACTTCTTCACGCCCGGCTACGCTTCCTGAGTTATTCTGTAGGCTCTGAAGTTTCGGCGATGCGTTGAGAGACTGAGGCAAACACGGACAACGAGGGCGGGGCAAGTCTCTCTTCCTCGCCTGTGCGGGCGGGACTCGACACTTGATGAGCGAGATGGAAAAACGGCGAGTTGAAAACGCGAAGCCGGGCGGGTGCGCGAAGTTGTTGGTCGTGCTCGGCGGCATCTTGATCGGCCTGCTGGTCTGCGAACTCGCGCTGCGCGTCGCCGGCTACACGTACCCGGTTTTTTACGCGCCCGACGCCGCGCGCGGCTATTCGCTCCGCCCCGGCATAGAGGGTTGGTATCGTAGGGAGGGCAGGTCTTACGTCCGCATCAACAGTGACGGGCTGCGCGACCGCGAGCACACGAGAGAGAAGCCCGCAGGCACGCTGCGCGTCGCCGTCGTCGGCGATTCCTACGCGGAAGCCTTCCCGGTGTCGCCGGAAAAAGCTTTCTGGGCGGTGCTGGAAAAAAAGCTTGAGGGTTGCGAAGCCTTCGCCGGAAAGAAAGTCGAGGTCATCAACTTCGGCGTCTCCGGCTACGGCACGGCGCAGGAACTCATCACGCTGCACGAGAAGGTCTGGGCCTACGCGCCCGACATCGTCCTGCTCGCCGTCACGACGAACAACGACATCACGGACAACTCACGCGCCTTCAAGCGAACCGACGAAGTGCCCTACTACGTGCTGCGCGGCGAAGAGCTTGTGCTCGACGATTCGTTCCGCGACACCAAAGCCTTCCGCCTGCGCGACTCCGCCCTGAACCGCGCGGGAACGTGGATCAGAGATCATCTGCGAGTCATTCAGGCGATCCACGAAGGACAGGGCGCGATCAGGAAGGCCATCCAGTCCCGGCGCACACAGAAAGCCGTCGAAGTCCCCGCGCAAAGCGGCGACGCGCCCGCCGCCGCGCCCGCACAGAAGCAGACCGCCGCCGCGCTCTCGGACGAACTCGGCATTGACAACCTGATTTACCGCGAGCCGGACGACGCGGTCTGGAACGACGCGTGGAAGGTGACGGAGAAGCTGCTCGTCCTGATGCGCGGCGAGGTGAA
>JAIVJG010000297.1 GCA_020200155.1 Acidobacteriota bacterium
GAAGAAGGAAGTGCGACGGCGTGAACTGCGTGCAGGCGATCTTGTGGCCCTTCAGGTCTTCGACCGATTTGATGGAGGCGAGCGATGCAATGCCGTCACCGCCGCGCGACCAGTCCTGCATGATGATGGACTTGGCTTGCTGGTTCTGCTCGGCGAGTATTGACGCCTCGCGCGCCCAGTTGTCCACCGTGTCCCACATGATGTCCACCTGGCCGCTGCGGAACGCGGCGAGCTTGGCCGCCGGGTCTTCGAGCAGCACGAACTTCACGTCCATGCCGAACTTCTTCTTATAGTTCGACGCCGCGCCCGGCTCCATGCCGCCGTTGAAGACGACGCCGGGCGCGTGGCCGGCCCAAGTGTTGATGCCGACGACGAGCGGGCGGTTGAGTTTCCCCGTGCCAACGGACGTTGCGCTCACACCTGTCGAGCCGACGCCGCGCGCCGGATCGCCGGGGCCGCCCTTCAGGTTGTCGAAGTCGCCCTTTGAATCGCCGCCGTCGCCGGTCGTCCTATCGCCCCCTGCCCACTGCTTGATCGCGTCGCCCTTGTAATGCCACGTCGCGAAGCCGATGACGCCCAACACCACCACCGCGATGAAAGCCTTTGCGAACGGAGTCAGTTTCATAATCACCTCAAAAAGAAATGATGAATGATGAATGCGGAATGATGAATTAAAAACCGAAGGCGGTCGTCTTCAATTCATCATTCATCATTCCGCATTCATCGTTTGCCTTACATCGTTTTGTTTCCCTGCGCGTTCTGCTGCGCGGCCTTTTTCGCCTTCAACTCGGCGAGTTGCTGGCGTGCGGTCACGTCGCCGGTCTGGTTGCGGAGCGCGGCGAGGCGCGAGTCGAGCGAGGACTCGGAGAGTTCCTTGCCGAGATTCGCTTCGGCGATGGTCGTTTTGATGTGCTGGCGCACGTTGTCGAGCGCCTTCACCTCGGCGTCTACAGAGAGACCGTCGAGTTGCTCCTGTACCTTGATGCGTGCCTGCGCCGACTGCATCTTGGCGAGCATCGAGTCGCGCTCGCTCTGCAACTTCCTTATCTCCGTCTGCACGCTCAACAGCGAAGTCTTGGCCGAGTCGGCGTCGGAGCGTGCCGTCTCCATCTCGGTCTTCAACTCGCCGACTTCCGTCGTTAATTGGTTCTTCTTCTGAATCAGGATGACGGCCAGATCGTCCTGACTCGTCGCGACTGCGGTGTCAAGCTCGGCCTCGGTCTGCTGCAACTCGGCGTTGGCGCGCTTGAAGCGGTCGTCGAGTTCTTCGCGGCGGCGGATGATGGCGGCGGTCGCGGATTTTAACTTCGAGTATTTCTCGACCATCGAATTGATGGCGTTCTCGTAGGCGATTTCGGGGTGTTCCCTCTCGATGCCCGAAACCCAGAGCGAGAGGAAACCGCGCCAGAGGTTAGCCAGACGTTTGAACATGTGTGTGTCCCTTTCTTCAACTTGCCGGGGCGTCGGGCGGGCTGGACGGATCGTGGAGTTTAGGCGACTCCTTCACCACCCGCGCGACCCTGTCCTGCCCGAAGAACTCGAGCACCTGCTGCACCTCGAGCTTTTTGTCGTTGCATACCTTGACCACCGACTGCAACTCCGCGACGCTCTGCTGCATGACGTTACGGATGTTTTTGATTTCTTCCTCGTAGTGCTTGATCCGCGCGTCCGACTCCTGCATCAGCTTCTCGCTGTCAGCCGCGCCGTTGCGGATGTAGCCGTCGAGCGCCTGTATCTCTTCGACGCCTGCCTCGATGATCTGCTCGATGGGCACGCCGAACGCCTTCAGCGAGGCTTCAACGATCTGTTTCTTGACCGCCGCGTCCGTCCCTGCGGGCAGGCTGCGCAGCAGTTCGACGGTCTTCGCCACGCGCTGGCGCGCTTCCTCCCCGACGCCCGCAGCCTCGAACACTGCCTCGAAGTCAACTTGCCCGCCCGCCGCAGGCGGCGGTGCTGTTTGAAAGACGCCCTGAGTGGGCGACGGGGCGGTGTAAGAGTCGAGGGCCGGCGCAACGTCGAGTTCGCCCGTTCCGACTTCGGTCGCGTCCGCCTGCTCGGTCTCGCCGTCGCGTTCGATAAACCAGCCCGCGACAGTCGTGCCCCAACCTTTTTTGCCAGTCATAAACTGCCTTCCACCGCCGCGCGGCGCGAGCGCCGGCTGCGAACCTGAGTCGCGAGAATAGCTCCGGTGTAAACTGCTGGGCTGAATCTGGGAATAACGAGATTGAGCAAGAGCGCCAAATCTCCCTCGCGGACGGCACAGACTAACATACGTGCCCGAGTCTGAGAAACACAAAATCACGCCACATGAGCTGGGGAGAGTGAGTCTAATTTTTGAATATCAAGGTAGAACGATGCACAGGCGAGCCGCTAATGCTTCGTGCGGAGGCGGTTCAAACTCAAAACCATCGCTTTGGTGAGAATCTTTGAAGTGAAAGCGTCCCGGCGATATTTGCAAACACGAACGGCTACCACAGGGGTAGCCGTAAGTGACTGAATCATCGAGATTCTTTTGGTGGAGCAGAGGGGGATCGAACCCCTGACCTCGGCATTGCGAACGCCGCGCTC
>JAIVJG010000134.1 GCA_020200155.1 Acidobacteriota bacterium
CCTACAAGCCGAACGTTTATATTGAGTGCTCCAGCCTGACGTTTTTGCTTTCGGTGCGGGAACTCTCAGAAGTTTTGCGTAGCTGGCTGGAGTTCGTGCCGGAGAAGGTTTTATTCGGCACGGACGCTTTTGAAATCTCGCCGGAAGTGGGTTGGGCTGATCATGGCTGGTTAACAATTTCTAGCGCACGTCAGGCACTTGCTTTGGCGCTGACAGGGATGATCAAGGACGGTGAAATCACGCGGGAGCGGGCTGTGGAATTGGCTCGCATGGTAATGCGTGACAACGCCATCAAGCTCTATAAATTAAAGGTGCAGTGACCCCGACGCTGTTGCCTAACAACGGCATGCACCCGACGCCCCTTCACGCTGTCTCTCATGTACGTTGAATAGGGGCGCGGGTGATGCCGGGCGCTAGGTAGATACAAAAGTAATGTGCCCGATCTGCAAGAGCGAGGTTGCGCCAGAAGTGTTGTGCAAGGCCGTTTTGGCCGAGGCTACCGAATATGAACTGGTGGCTTGCCGGAGTTGTGCGGCGCGTTACTTGTCGCCGCTGCCGTCCGTCGAGGCACTACAGAAACTGTACTCCTCTCAATACTACGGCAGTGATTGGTACAAGCAACAGGGTTGGGGTATGGCCTTCGCTAAAAGTGTCTTGAGAGATAAAAGGCCGGGAAGGTTTCTCGATGTGGGTTGCGGGTTAGGCTATTTCATTGACGGCGTCAGGAAGCATTCGGACTGGGATGTCTACGGGGTGGAATTTGGCGCTGACGCCGTTGATTACGCGAAGGATAAGTTGGGGCTGAACGTGTATCAGGGAGAACTAGCTGACGTACAATTCCCGGATGATTTCTTCGACTACATCCAAATCCGTAACGTGCTTGAGCACGTGACCTCCCCCATGACGTTACTAAGGGAGTGCCGGCGCATCTTGAAAGCTGATGGAGTGTTCCATCTGTTTGTCCCTAACGGGCGTGTGGACAGTTTAGGGTTAATTGATTTTTACCGGAGTGTGGGTAAGGCGGCTTTTAGTAGGTCAGGCCATCTATTCTTTTTCCCGCAGGAGACGTTGCGGTGGATGTTTGAAGAGGTGGGGTTGGAGATTGTGCGAAGCCGGACGTATGGCATTCGCAGGGGGCTGGCGAGTTTGGGGTATTGGCCGCGCTTCAAGGATTGGAAAAGGGATTATTTTCCGAGAGTAAATGATGAGCTACCAGACGATGCTCAAATCAGGCTTCCACCCAGGAAAAAGCGTCCAGACCTTTACTACACCTATCGCTTACTCAGGATGAACATGAGGATGCTGCCCGGCATGCGCGACTTCGGTCTTGATTATGAACTGCTTTTGAAGGTAAGAAGATAAAGTATGACACCGCAGGAATTCAAAACCCGTTATTTAAAAGGACTCAGTGATGGCTTCAAGGGCGCACCTGATGAAGTCAAAGCAGAGCTTGAGCAAAGATTCAGTGAGTTCATCACGTTTCCCTCGGAGATGATCGAGAAATCCATGCTCTCGCAAAAAGATCAGAATTTTTTAAGCGGGGTCGGATTACCAAAATCGGCGGCTCCGGCTTTGAACTTTCTAAACCTGTATGAGCTTCAACCTGATTTTGAGAGCCGCTCCTTCTTCAAGAATTATTTTTTGATCGGGACAGGCGGCGGAGAACGCTTGCTTGCCATAGAGAAGGAGTCCGGGGCCGTTGTCTGCTTTGATCTTTCGTCGGAAAAGGTCAGCTCTATTCTCGTCAACGACTCCCTGGAAAAGTTTGCCGAATGCCTCTGTCTTTTTCAGGAGTACAGGGACAGGAATGAACTCGATATCTGTTTTGAAGCAATGTGCGGCGTTGATTCAATGCTGACCGAGTACGAGAACTTTTGGGAAGCAGAAACCGAGAACTTTTTCGATAATGTGTTGGAGTCGCTTAACGAAGCAGCCAGGAAATCCAATCAATAACTTGCCGAAAATTCCACACCGCGCAAACGCGCGTCAAGCGGCGTAGCTCGACGCAAGGGAGTTCTGTGAGATGCCAATTTTTGTGAAAGAGCCTTCCATCATTCAGGCGGCGGGCAACAAGCCGAAGGTGATTGAAGAATATATCGGTCGCGCGAATACGGATACCTCCGCCGTCAGCATTGCGCGGATGAAGAGTCCGGGCGGATGGGAGGAACCGGGACAGACACCGGAGTTCGACGAATACACGTTGGTCTTGCGCGGCATGCTGCGCGTTAAGACCACGTCTGAAACTTTCGACGTGCGTGCGGGACAGGCGATCATCACGCTTCGAGGGGAGTGGGTTCAGTACGGCAGCCCCGAAGATGAGGGGGCGGAGTACGTGGCCGTGTGCCTGCCCGCTTTTTCGATAGACACGGTGCACAGGGATGAGTAGCCGCCAGTATGATGTGAGCACTTTCTGAGCGTGCGCGTTCCATCAACGCGTGCCACTCGTCAGTCCCGGCTCTTTTCGTTATACTCCGCTCCTCCCCGATGCTCTGCCAACTTACGAGGCCGGAGACAATTCGCGCATTGAACGAAAGCGACCTGCTTGATCCTTACGAGAAGTTAGT
>JAIVJG010000002.1 GCA_020200155.1 Acidobacteriota bacterium
GATCATTGGTTGGACGGCAGACATTTTTCTTCGGTTCTCTTAAGCCACGAGCACGGTTTTGTTCGACGGTTTGGGGTTAAGGCTGTGCACGGGGATGAGCTTCGACTCGTAAGTCTCGCAGATGATTTTCTCGGCCCCCTCGCTGCTGACGGGTTTTGAGAAGAAGTAGCCCTGGCCGTTTTCGCAGCCGAGCTTGCGGAGCAAAGCCAGTTGCTCGTTGGTCTCGACGCCTTCGGCGACCACGTCCATGCCGAGGTTCTGGGCCAGCACGACGATGGTGCGGACGATTTCCGTGTTCTCGTTATTCTCCACCATGCGTGTGACGAAGGAGCGGTCAATCTTGAGCGTGTCAATCGGGAAGCGGTGCAGGTAAGAGAGCGAAGAGTAGCCTGTGCCGAAGTCATCTATCGAAAGCTTCACGCCCAGGTCGCGCAACTCCCGGAGCATCTCCGTGGCTGTCTCGATGTTCTCCATGACGACCGACTCGGTGATTTCCAGCTTCAGGCTGTGCGGGTTGAGTCCCGTCTCTTTCAGAACCTGATCCACCGTGCTGATGATGTCGGACTGGCTGAACTGCTTGCTCGACAAATTGACGCTCATGAACATGGGCGGGTCGGAGGGGAAAATCACCTGCCACTTTTGCATCTGGCGGCACGCCTCTCTCAAGACGAACTCGCCGAGCGGGGCGATCATGCCTGTCTCTTCCGCCACGGGAATGAAATCCATCGGCGAGATGAAGCCGCGCTCCGGGTGCTGCCATCGCACGAGTGCTTCAAAGCCGCGCAGGTTGAAGTCCTGCAAAGCGACTATCGGCTGGTAGTGGACGAAGAACTCCTGGCGTTCGAGGGCGCGTCGCATGTCCGTCTCCAATTGCAGGAGGTTGATGGCGCGGGCGTGCATCGCCTTGTCGAATATCTCGTAGCGGGCCTTGCCCAGCGACTTGGCGCGGTACATGGCCGTGTCGGCGTCGCGCAGGATGTCCTCAGCACGCTCGTAGCCGGTCGTGCTGGGTGCGATGCCCATGCTGACCGTGGTGAAGACCTCGCGCCCGCTGAGCGTGAAAGGCGTGGACAACTCGTTCTGGATTCGCTCGGCGACCTGGATAGCTTCTTTTTCCTCGACGATGTCTTCAATCAGGATGACGAACTCGTCGCCGCCGAGGCGCGCGACCGTATCGCCCGGACGCAAATTCTTTTTCAGGCGGTCGGCGATACCGACGAGCAGTTGGTCGCCGATGGTGTGGCCGAGGCTGTCGTTGATAATCTTGAAGCGGTCGAGGTCGAGGTAGAGCACCGCGTACATCAGCTTGTCGTTTCGCTGCGAGCGCGCGATGGAGAGTTTCAGGTGATCCATGAAGAGCGCGCGATTGGGAAGCGCCGTCAGCGCGTCGTGGAAGGCGTCGTGATGTAGTTGTTGCTCGGCCAGCTTGCGGTCGGTGATGTCCTGTATCTGGAAGATAAAGTGGACGGCCTTGGTGTAGGCGTCGCGTACAAGCGAGACGCTCCAATGAACCCAGACCTCGTGGCCGTGCTTGTGTATGTAACGTTTCTCCATCTGCGAGGTCGGCACTTTGCCTTTGAGCAGTTGGCTGATGTTGGAGAGTGCGGCGGGTAGATCGTCCGGGTGCGTGACCGTTAGAAAATCTGTCACAAGCAGTTCCGGCTCGGAGTAACCAAGAATCTGGCAGAGCGAGTGATTGACCTGTAGCCAGCGTCCTTCAGAAGAAACGAGTGCCATTCCGATAGCGGCGTAGTCGAACGCGCTGCGGAAGCGCTCGGAAGAATCATTCAGAGCCTTGTCGCGGTGCACGACCTCCTTCGTCGTCACCCGGTTGAGGTCACTGTTTTCTCGCAGCGACTGGTAGGTGAAAAGTGCGATGGCGATGATTGTGCCGAGTGTGGCGGAGATGCCGAAGCCGATGTGAAGAATGGTGAAAGCGACTGCGTAGGCGGCTACCACACCGGAAACGTACGCAAGAGTCTTCCAGAAGAAATTGCGTAGCCACGTCATCATGACGGATTGCTTGATTTTATACGCCCCGCCTACTGCCACAATGGTTGCGCTCAGGGCGGCTTGCAGCAGCAACGAGATGCTGATGGCGTTGATGGCCGGAAGCGAGAAGCCCCCGCTCACGATTTCCGTAATCGGCCCGAAGCTCAGCCGCAACGTCCAGACCATGAGGAATGTCGCGAAGACTTTGATCGCGGTCTTGAAGAGGACGCTGACCGTGTTTTTGCTCGAAGAGAGCGAGGCGCACAGTGCGACGATGGCCGCCAGCACGACCGCCGCCTCGCCATCGAAAACCAGCATCGCGAGAAAGATGAAAGTGTCTGTGATGGGGAAGTGCCAGCGCCCATGCGTGTCACGCGCGGCGAAGCGCGAGGTCGCGTTGAGGGTTAGGAGGGCCAGCAGGAAGAGTGGGAAGCTGAGGGTTGAAAGCTTCAGAAGATAGAGCGAAAGAAGAGCGGCCCCCGCGCCGAGCGCGATGCATATTTTGATGAAACGTTGGGAAAAACGCTGACTGTCGGCTGTTTCCATGAGATGCTTCGGGAAGGCTGGAAAGAACGTGCGCCTTTGGGCGGGTTCGAGGCAGGACACCTAGTCCGTCCTCAAATTCCTTAACAATTTCAGTGCCAAAGAGTTTTAACAGAACGAGTTGTATTTTTCGGGGAATTTAACGCGCGGGCGGCATTGGTGGAAGGATAAGAGATCGCTTCAGTCAAAAAGCGACGAATCCGGTCAGGCGATTTGACAGTAATCATTCAAATGGGCAGTTCGGTCAACCAGTGCGGCGGGTATTTTCCAAGGCCCGACGCCCTTCCGACCAGCCTCAATTATGTCCGGGCACGCAGTCGAGTCTCCTTCCAGCAATCGCTTCGACTGGGCAATCACGAGTGATCTGGTAAAATGCGGGGCTGTGAGACCGACGATCTATCTTTCACTGACGGATGACTGGGAACTGCGCGGCAATGGCTCCGGCGATATAGAGCGGATACAGTTTCGCCCGATGCGCGAGCTGGTCAGGATTTATAACAAATACGGCGTGCGCGGCACCTTCAACGCCGAAGTCATGCAGCAGTTGACCTTCAGAGAGTTTGAGGCGCGGCACACGGAACTCAAGACGCTCGCCGACCGCTGGGACGAGCACGTCCGCGAGACTTACGGGCAGGGTCACGACATACAGTTGCACATACACCCGCAGTGGTCAGACGCTCGATACGAAGGCGGCGAGTGGCGGCTGTCGGGCGACTGGTCAATACTCAACTACGAGCCGGGGCAGGCGCACAGTATGCTCAGGGCGGGGAAGGAGTATCTGGAAAATCTCCTGCGCCCGGTTGACCCGTTTTACAGGTGCGTCTCGTTCCGTGCAGGCGCGTCCATCATCGCCCCCTCGCCGCACATCCTCAGCCTCCTCGTCAAAATCGGTATCGAAGTTGACATGAGCATCGTCGGCGGGCTTCACCACGACACGCGGAACGTGCAGCTTGACTACAGGAATTGCGAAGAAAGTTTCCTGCCCTTCTACCCGCGAATGGAAGACTCGCGCCGCGTCTCCGGCAGGCGCGAAGAGATCGTCAGCGTTCCCATACACCACTTCCACGGCTCGCGGCGGCAATTCGTGAAGGGGCTTTTCTCTCAAGTACGTCGGCGGGCGGGGCGGTTCACGTCCGCGCCCGCAGCGAAGGATGGGGACGGTGTTTCCGAAAGCTACCGCCGGCAGGAGTGGGCGGAGAAGCGCCACTCGTCCGTGCTCGCGCGCATCAACGACAAAGTCGTCGCGCCGTTTTTGAGAGGCAAGCACCTGACGGCAGACCTCGGCGTGTTGAGCTACCCTTTGATGCGTGAGATGCTGCGCTCCATTCGCCGGCGGGCGAGAGCGACGGGGCTACCGGAGGTTCCCATGATTCTCTCAAATCACACGAAAGACATTCGTGATTTTGCGGCCATCGAGCGCTTCCTCGGCGAAGCGTCGAGCGCGCCGGACATCCGTTTCATCACGCAGAGCGAACTGGCGGGGAAACTGCGAAGAGGAGAGTTCCCCGTCAGGAAAGCGGCGTCAGGCCAAGGCCGTTCGTGACCCTTCAAAACGCACGCGCACGCCTCTTCCAGTCATCTGAGTAAACCGAGCGCGAATAAACGGTGACTCCTTCTTTCGCAAGCCGCAGCATCTCATCGAACAATCGGGGGGCATCGCCCCTGAAAAAATTCATCCCGTTGACGTTCAAATCCCTGCATGCCTCGCCGGAGATGTGCGTCCTCATGTAGCGGGGAATGTCGTGGACGACGGCGCGCATGTCGTGCGCGTAGGTCTCGACGATCTCGGTCTCGCCGCTGTAGTTGACGCACGGAACCTCAAACACACGTTTGTGGTAGACGCGCACCGGGAACGACTCTTTGAGCGCGTCGTCCACGCAGTAGACGAAGGACAGCCTGTTTGTCGAGACGCCGATGCCGACGATTTTCGCGCGGTGTGCGATGAGCTTGAAGTAAGGGCTGGGCGTGTCGTATGGATAAGGTGAATGCTGGTGCGTCGCCGTTATCTCCTGCGCGGACGGGCCGATGGCGCAGACGGATTTGGTCGGGTGCAGGCTTCTCATCGCGCCTTTCTGCCGGCGCGCAAACTCGTTCAGCAGACCCGTGTACGAAGGAGTTTTTCTCACGTCGAAAACTTCGCCGCGCAGCAGGTACTCGTAGGAAGACATCCGCTGGTTCGGGTAAGTCGGGAAAAGCATTGTGCCGCTCGCGCCGATGACTTCGCGGACGAGCGGCAGGACGCGGTAGAAAGGGAAGCCGAGGTTGAGCCGGTCAACGGAGCTGTGGACGAAGACCGTATCGCCTTCAGTCAATCCGAGGTCGTTGATGAGAATGCGATGGAGGCCAGCTTCCGTCAGCACGGGAAGGCGCGCGATTCTCGCACGCTGAAACTTCTTGGCGGCGCGCGTGACGGCGGCGAACATGGCGGGCGGGAGAATTTTCCCTGCAAGCTCTCGGATGCTCATCGCCGTGCCTTCTTGAATCGCTCTGTGTGCTGCGCGTCTCGGACGACCTCAATCCTGACGGGCACTTTGTAATTCTGGAGCTTCTGCCGGCAGTGCTGCTTGATCTGTCCGACAAACTCCTTCCGTCGCGAGTCGTCGAGTTCAAACGCGGGCGTGACGCTGGCGCAGACGATGTTGCCCGTAATCAAATTCTTCTCGCCATAGACCGTGACCTCCGCGACCGAATCGAGTTCCTGAATGACGTTCTCCACCTCCGCCGGGTAGACCTTCTCGCCGCCGACGTTGATGATCTCCGATTTGCGACCGAGAATGCGTATGTACTCGCCGTCGGTCTCAACCGCGTCGCCCGTATTAAACCAGCCGTCCGACGTGAACGAACTGGGCGCGTTGAGATAGCCGAGCATCGCGGATTGCGCTTTGATTTGCAGGATGCCTTCGCGCACGCGCGTCTCGTAGCCTTCGCCGCCCACCTTGACCCAGAGCGAGTCCGATGTCTTCGACTTCGAGCGCAGGATGCCTACCTCGGAAAGTCCGTAGGTCTGAAGCAGTTTGATTTCGGGGAACAGGCCGTGAAAGCGTTTCAGAGTGCTCTCCGGCATCGGCTCGGTTCCGTAGGTGATGGTCTTGAGCGAGCCGAGATCGTGTCGCCTGAAAGCCTCGCTGATAAGCACTAGGTTGAGGAAGGTCGGCGAGGTGGGAAGGAGTTCGACGCGGTACTCTTCGACGGCACGCAAGACGGCGTCCGGGCTGCGATCCTGAAGCGTGACCATGCAGCCGGCGTTCGAGAGCGTGTAGAGCATCGTGTTGACGCCGCCGATGTGGTCGTAGAGCAGGAACGTGATCGTCCGCAGGGCGTGGCGTCGCACTTTGAACTTCTCCAACAGCGGGCGGAGGTCGTGGACGGCGGCCTTGCTCTCGCCCGTCGAGCCGGAGGAGAAGAGGACGAGGCCGGGGTGTCCCTCCGCGCGCAGGTGTTGATAAAGCTCGTGCGTCGCCGTGCGCTCAAGCGGTCGAATCGTCACAGCGTCATTCTCATCAATCGCGATGGAGACCTCGCCCTGCGCGGTGGAGATGAACTCCGCACGCTTCGCGCGCACGGAGTCGGTCAGAGGGACGAGGATGCACGCACGTTCAACGAGAGCGAGGAAGAGCGCGACGGCGTTGGGCGAGAAGTCGGCCTCAAGTATGACGACCGCGCCGTGGGGAATCTTTTCTGTGGCGAGTTGTTGCGTCCAGTAGTCGAAGCGTTCCGAGAGCCAGCCGTAGGGATAGGCGCGGCCTCGCCAGATGACGGCCTCGGCGTCCAGATGCGTGCGCCAGACCTCTTGCAGGAAATCAACGAACATCACACCCCGCCCAGAAAGATCACCTGCCCGGTGACGAAATCGCTCTCCGGCCTGATGAAGAAATCCACCACGTTGGCGACATCGCGAAACTCGCCCATCCGGCGGATGGCCTGCCGTTCGACGAGCCGCGCGATCTTCTCCGGCGGCACGGACTTGATGAGCGCCGTCTGGATGGGCGTCGGCCCGACGGCGTTGACCGTGATACCGAAGTCCGCCAACTCGCGCGCCGCGATCTGCGTGAAGCTGATGACGGCGGCCTTCGAGGCGGCGTAGACGGCCTCGCCTTCGAGCTTCAGGGGCGTGGCGACAGTCGCGAAGTTGACGATGCGCCCGAAGCGGTGTCGCTTCATCAGCCGCGCAGCCTCCCGACAGAGAAGGAACGTCCCGATGAAATTTGTCTCCAGAATATTTCGCGCGACTTTGAGCGGGGTCAGCAGCAGATGGTTCATCGAGGCGACGCCCGCGTTGTTGATGAGCACGTCGAGCCGCCCGTAGTCGCGCCCTATTTCCGCGAACATCGCTTTCACGCCCTGCTCGTCCGTGACATCAACGCGGTAGTGGCGATAGTTCTCCGACTCGCACGGCGAAGGCCCGCGACTGCACCCGACGACCCTATAGTCTTGTGTGAGATAGTGCCGGGCGAGATATTCGCCGATGCCTCGGCTTGCGCCGGTGACAAGGATGACGTGCTGGTTAGTCGCCGTTGATTCCATGCTCTTTCAACAGGCCGGAGACGTAGTCTGTGAACGTGCCCAGTGTGCGGAACGGGCTGTTCTGCTGAGACAACGCGCGTTCTTCGGTGACTGTGATGGATGTGCCGAACTCGTCGTTAAGCTGCTCCTCGGCCTCCATGATGAAGTTGACGAGATCAATTGATTCCAGCTTGCTTGCCTGGCCGTAGAGCGGGGCGTCCGGCGATTTCTCAAGGTGGACGCCTTTGGGAAAAGTCTTATTCAACTCGTCCACCGCGCGGTAAATTGCCTGCGTGATTCTTTCCTGACTCGACATTCATCTCTCCTTCGATTTGCTGCGCCGCATTTTAACCCAGCCGCCGGAGAGATGCATCAGACGAACGCCGCACGGTCACTCTTCGTACTCGTCAGAACCCTGCACCCAGAGGAACGACTGGATATCTATCATGTCGCGGGGCCGGAGGTCGCGTAGGTCGCGGCACACCGCATTGGCGAACTTGAGGAGTCCGGCGTATGTCTCCCATGAGGGGCGGGACTTGTACTGGAAGTCATAACCGTACTCGCGCGCGGCGGCGCGTGTGACATTAGGTTTCAGGAAGTAGTGCGTGCGCGGTTGCGCGATGAAGCCGAAGACAGTGACGAGCGGCCACGTCAGCACGCGCGTCTGGCGGCGCGGCAGTCCCGCGACAACCTCACACCAACGCTCAAATTTCGCCTTCGCGTCCCCCTCGCCGTGTAGAAAATCGTAGAGTCCTTTGGCGAACATGCGCGCGCCCTCCGGCGACTTGACGGCGTCGCGCAGCGCCATCTTCTCGAAGGAGAAGATCATGCTGTAACGTGAGCGCTGCTCGACACGGATGGCGCGTGCGGTGATCTCGGCAAATTCACCCGCCCTGATGAGCTTGCGAAACGTGTTCTGGTCGAGCATCTCGCCCCACTGTTCGTGTACCTCCCACTTGTAGCCACGCTCCCACGCGATGTACTTCTCGTCCTTGAATCCGCCGGGGAAGATGCGCAGGAACTTGCGGCGGCATCGCAGCGCGCTCGCGCTTGGAGGAGATGTTGATGCGGCGGGCGACACTTGCTTTGCGGTGTCAGACTTGCTGCGAGCAGCCATTGTTGTAGACCTCCCTTGCACGATACAAATCTCGTCAGAGCCAGATGCTTCCGATGTCAGGCTTCCTTTCCGGTCAATAGCCGCACGCAGGATACTCGAAACCCGAAACTCCCGGTTGTTGACGTTTAAGCTGCGCGCAGGGCATTCGACGTGTGACTGTGGTTAGAGCATGGTTTGTAATCAGACAATGTCTGATTGAGCAAAGACTATCCTCTCTTCTTCTCCGGCTTCGGTAGAAATCCACGTTTCCCTTGCGGCTCTTTAGTAGGGAAAGGGTTTTGTGCTTTACGAGTCTCCACTCGCTTCAGGTTGTCTTTTTCTATGGCTTCTTTCAATCGTTTCTTAGCGCGTTTATTCATGCGAGGATTATACGATAGAAAAAAACAGACTCAAGCACGGAAGTTGGCACGGGCATGGTAAATTAGAGGGCAGGGTCGCATCGCTGAAAGCGACCGGCTATGTTCACACGCATCGCATCATCAAAAGGAGACAAGCACAATGGCGGATCAGAAAGACAAAGCGAAAGAGAAAAAGAAGCAGGAAGAATCCGGCGGCGACGGGAGCGGCCATGAGCAGGAAACCGGCCACGGCAGCAGCGGCGGCAACATGGGAGCCGGCAGGTCTGGCACGGAAGATTTAGGCAGCGAGAAGCCCAGCGAAGATCGAAGGATGGGCAGTGAGAAGCCCGACGATTCCGGCGCACAGAATTAAAGGTGAAGAGAAATGAGGAATAAGAAAAAGCCACTATTCGTAGTGGCTTTTTCTTGTCGCTTTATAAAAGCGAGCCGAGTTGGACTTGAAGCAGAGGAGTTGTTTTGATTCCTACTTATCGCTCGCCAGAGCCTTAGCCAGACGGTATAAGAACTGCTGCCCCTCGTAGAGAGATTTCACTCCCATCCGTTCATCTTTTCCGTGCGCGCGATTATCGTCTATATCGGAAAACAAACCGGAGACCCCATACATCGGAATGCCCACCTGTCGAAAATACAGACTGTCGGTCGCGCCCGTGCCCATGATCGGAATCACCGGCACGCCCGGCCAGAGCGCCTGTGTGATGCGTTCGATTGGTTGCATGATTCGCGGCTGAAGCGGCGACGGCGGACTCGGCTTCGCCGCTTTGATATATGTGACTTTGATTTGATCGTCGGCCAGCACTTTGACGAGGGTTTGCAGTACATCCGCCGCAGACTCCTGCGGCAGGATGCGGCAGTTGATCGTGGCGCGTGCCGTCTGCGGCAGTGCATTATCGGCGTGCCCGGCTTCGAGACGCGTCGCCACACAGGTCGTGCGCATGACGGCGTTGTAATAAGGTGATGCCGCGAGACGAGAAATCACAGCCGGCCCGGTCGAACCGGCGGCTAACGCTTTCATATCGGCGCTGGCCTGCCCGGTCTCAATTGACGCCATGCGCGCAAAGTACGACTGCGTCACTTCATTGAGGTTGAGTGGGAAATCGAACTCCGCCAGCCTGTTCAGTCCGCCGGCGAGATGGTAGATCGCGTTGTCTTTAACGGGCAGCGAACTATGCCCGCCCTTGTTTTTAACTTCCAGCAGGAAACTCTGGAAAACCTTCTCGCTCGCCTGCACGCCGTTGAACAGACGCGTGTCCCGCCGATAGCGTCCACCACCTCCTTCGTTGATGCCGAACTCGGCTTCGACAAGATTGCGATGCTCTTTGAGCAGCCACGCCGGGCCGTTATAGTCGCCGCCCTCTTCGTCCGCCGTCAGTGCGACGATGATGTCTCGCTCAGGCTTGAAGCCCTCCTGTCTGTAACGAATCAGGTTCGCGACGAAGATGGCCGCCATCGCTTTGTCGTCGCCGGTGCCGCGCCCGTAAAAAAAACCGTCACGCTCTGTGAGTTTGAATGGGTCTAAATTGTCCGACCAGTCTTCCTTACGCGCTTCGACCACGTCGAGGTGCGCGAGCAGCAGCAACGGCTTGCGCGTGCCCGTACCACGCAGGCGCGCGATCAGGTTGCCCTTGCGCGCGTTGCCGGGATGGACGAGCACCTGCACGTCTTCATCCGCAAAGCCCGCCGCTTTCAGTCGCGCGGCCATCGCATTGGCCGCCTGCGTCGTGTTCCCGATTGAATCAGTGGTGTTGATCTCGACGAGTTCCTTATAGATTTCCCGCAGCAAGGCTTGCTCTCCGGGAAGTTGTGCCGCCCCGCCGCCCGCCGTCTGCGAGCGCACCCCATGAGGCACGAGCAAGAGGGCGACGAGCACAAAGCTGCTGGCAATGGCTACTTGGTTCTTGAAGCGATACATGATTTGTTCTCTCCCAAAAGTCTGCTTCTATGGCGGCGCGGAGCCGTGCGTGGGGCTAAAAGGCTACGGGAGGATCAAGTCCTCCCGTATCTTGTTGATTATTTGATGAGCCGAGCAGGACTCGAACCTGCGACCCAGTGGTTAAAAGCCACTTGCTCTACCAACTGAGCTATCGGCCCTTGTTCAGAATTTCAACGTGGACTGCATTCTACAGACGACACCAGAGCGTGGCAAGTGTGGCATAAATTTCCTAGTGGGTCAGTTTCAAATTAGAGCACTGATAAATGCTGGCTCAGAATTTCAAACTGACCCACTATGATAAATTTGGAGCGCCGAGCCACTGGCTTTTACCCGGCGGGTCTGCCAAGTGCCTTGAGATCTAACTGTCGAGCCACTGTCCGAGCGCCGAATCGCGTGCGACGATTGTCTGCGCGCGGTCGGGGCCGGTCGAGACGAGGCCGATGGGGACGCCGATCTGCTGTGAGATGAATTCCACGTAGTCTCGCGCGGCGGCGGGCAGCGCGCTCATTTCCGTCACGCCCTCGGTCGAGGACTTCCAGCCGGGCAGAGTTTCATAAACAGGTTCGACCTGTCGCAGGTCTTTAGAAACTGAAGGGAAGGATTCGCAACGCTCCCCGTTGAGGCGGTAGCCGACGCAGACTTTGATCTCGTCGAGCGCGTCGAGGATGTCGAGCTTGGTCAGCGCGACGTTGTCGAAGCCGTTGATCTCGGCGGCGTAGCGCGTGGCGAAGGCATCGAACCAACCGCAGCGTCGCGGGCGTCCGGTCGAGACTCCGTACTCGCGCCCGCGCTCGCGGATCAAGTGTCCCATCTCTGCTTCGCCTTCGAGCATCTCCGTGGGGAACGGCCCTTCGCCGACGCGCGTCGTGTAGGTGCGGACGATGCCGAGGACGCTCGTGATGCGCTGCGGCGCGAGTCCCGTCCCGATGCACGCGCCGCCGGCGGTCGTGCTCGAAGAGGTGACGAACGGGTACGTGCCGTGATCCACGTCGAGGAGCGCCGCCTGCGCGCCTTCGATGAGGACGGAGCGGCCTTCGCGCACGGCTCGGTTGAGAAAATAGGTCGTGTCTTTGACGAACGGCGCGAGGCGTTCGACGTGGCGCGAAGTCTCGTTAAAAACTTCGTCGGCGTCGAGCGCCTGACCCCTGTAAGCGACGATCAGGCGGTTGGCGTCTTCGAGGTTGCGCTCGATGCGGGAGCGCAGGATTTCCGGGTTCAAAGCATCCGCCACGCGTATGCCGCGACGCCCGGCCTTGTCTTCGTAAGCGGGGCCGATGCCGCGCAGCGTGGTTCCAACTTTTTCGTTGCCGAGGCGTTCTTCGCTCGTGTGGTCGAGCGCGCGGTGGTAGGGAAGTATCAGGTGCGCGCGTGAGCTGACGAGGACGCGCTCCGGCGTCACTTTCAATCCCTGCTCGGCGAGGCGGTCGGCCTCGACGAAAAATGCCTTCGGGTCAATCACCATCCCGCTGCCGAGCACGCAGGTCTTGCCTTCGTGAACAATGCCGGACGGGATCAGGTGCAGGGCGTAATTTTTATCGCCGACCTTCACGGAATGTCCGGCGTTGTGCCCGCCCTGATAGCGCGCGACAATGTCGAAGCGCTCGGCCAGCAGATCAACGATCTTGCCCTTGCCTTCGTCGCCCCATTGCGCGCCGACAACAACGATGACGTTTGACATAGTGATTCAAGTGATTAAGTGATTAAGTGATTGAGTGATGAGTAAGAAGCAACTTTCTCTCATCAGCTATCACTCGGCACTCACCACTGCTTTTGTCAGCTCGCTCTTTCCAGGTTGACCGGCTTTTCGATGAAGTAAAAGCTACAAGTGCCGCGCACCTCTTCGATGTCGCGTTGGTTGATGGGAAAGAGGCGGCATTGGTCTGGCCGGTCTTCATAGATGCCGCAGGTGCTGGTGCCGTCGTCGTGCTTTTTGAGGAAGGGGCACTTGAACAGAATCTCGCAACACGCGCCGCAACGGTTACAGTCGCCGCGGCGCAGTGCGAGCGCCTCGATGACTTCATCCTTGCGGAACCTGATCTGGACGAAACGGCGCAGCTTACCGTGCGCCTGCTTGGCGCGGAACTTCGCGTCCTCGACGGCGCGGACGCGTTTGGCGGCGAGGCGTTCCTCGAACGAGCGCCGAAGCGCTGCACGACTGGCGGATGTTTGTTTCATCACTTCGAGTCGCAGCGGTTCGCACACACATCGCAGGCGCGAGCCGGGAACAGGCAGTCAATTCCGTCTGCCGGAAAACAGACGGCGGCGCTGGCGGCGCAAGAGTATGCGCGCCAGCGCCACCCCGGTCTGTCAATCCTCATCAAGCGCTCGCCGCGCTGTTGACGTGCTTGTCAATCATACGCGAAATCGCTTCCTTACTTGTCGCGCCGACCACACGCTCTTCTTCCTTGCCGTTCTTGAAAAGGATCAGGGTCGGGATGCCTTTGATGCCGTAACGTTGCGAGATGGCCGGGTTCTCGTCAACATTGAGTTTGACGACCTGCGCGTTCCCGGAATACTTCTCGGCCACCGCCTCGACGGTCGGCGCGAGCATCCGGCACGGCGCGCACCACTGCGCCCAGAAATCCACGAGCACAGGCTGCTCAGACTTCAGCACGTCCGATTCAAAATTACCGTCGCCGACTTCTTTTACGTGTTCACTCATACTGAAAACTCCTTGTATCCGTTTGATGACTGCGGGCCGGTAAAGTCAATCTCAACCATCCGGCGCGCACTCTTGTTAAATAAAAACGGCTCGACCAAACCGAGATGCCGTCCACTCGCGACGCCGTTTCACATCCCGGCCACCGCTCTATAAACCTCGACGTATTTGCGCGCCGCCGCCGCCCATGAATTGTCCGCGCGCATGCCGTTCAACTGTATCGTCCGCCACACGTCCGGCTCCGCGTACCAGTGGAGCGCCTCGTGCAGCTTATCAACCATCGCCAGCGCCGTGTAAGGCTCGAACTTGAAGCCGTTGCCCGTTCCACGCTCGCGGTCGAAGTTTTCCACAGTGTCGTCGAGTCCGCCCGTCGCGCGTACCACCGGAACCGTGCCGTAGCGCATGCTGTACATCTGATTCAGCCCGCACGGTTCGTACAGCGAAGGCATCAGGAAAATATCCGCGCCGGCTTCAATCTGGTGCGAGAGCGGCTCGTTGTAGCCCTTGTAAATCCCTACGCGGTGCGGTGCGGCGTCGTGCATCTCCTGCAAAAAGTTTTCGTACTCGCTCGCGCCCGAACCAAGCGCGACGAAAAACGCGCCGCTCTCGATAATCGCGCCGCCCGCCTGCTTGATGAGGTCGAAGCCCTTCTGCGCGACGAGGCGCGAGATAGAGGCGACGACGGGACGATCCAGTTCTTCCGGCAGACCGTAGCGGCGCAGCAGGTCGAGCTTGCATTCGCGCTTGCCCGAAAGGTCTTCAGCGTCGTAGTGAGCCGCGAGATGTTCGTCGGTCGCGGGGTTCCAGGTTTCGTAGTCAACGCCGTTCGTGATACCGACGAGCCGGTCGCGACGCATACGCAAAAGCCAGTCGAGGCCGTAGCCGTTCTCAGGCGATTGAATCTCGAAAGAGTAGCGGCGACTGACGGTCGAGATCGCGTCGCAGGCCAACAGCCCTGCCTTCAAGGCCGCCGCCGCGCCGTCCTGCATAAAAGCGTTGCTCTCATCGCCCTGTCTGAAACCGAGTCGCCACAAATCGCCCGGATCGAACGCTCCCTGATAGGCGAGGTTGTGAATCGAAAAGAGTGTGCGCGTGCGCGAAAGGAATCCGCCCCACTCGCGGCCCGCGCGGAGCCAGACGCTCGCGAATCCGCAGGGCCAATCGTTCAGATGCACCACGTCGGGCGGCGTGCCCAGACGCCCCAGAAGCGTCAGCGCCGCGCGCGAGAAGAAAGCGAAACGCTCGTGGTCGTCGCGGAAGCCGTAGACTTCGCCGCGCGCGAAATATTCCGGCGCGTCTATGAGAAAGGCCGGCGCGCCTCCCGCCTCGCTGTACCACACTCTCGTGCGGCGCATACTTCCGAGCCACTCGACGTACAAATTGTCAAAGAGCAACTCCCGGAGCAGTCCGGGTTTCGTCTGCGAGTAGAGCGGGGTGATGAGACTTATGTCCACCTCGCCCGTCTCCTGCAAAGCTTTGGGGAGCGCGCCCGCGACATCGCCCAAGCCCCCGGTCTTCGAGAAAGGCACCGCCTCCGACGAAAATATCACAACACGCAGCAAGCTTTTTTCGACACCACGCCCCCGGAGGAGACACTCAAAAGAACAAACTTAATTGCTAAATCTTGGAAGCTACACTATGCGGAAGCGGCCTGCTTTTTGTCAAGAAAGCGACCCGTCAATTGTGTATCGTCAATCGTGAATAGCGAGGAAACAGCCCCCTTTTATTCACGATTGACGATGCACGATTGACGAGCTTTTAGGTCTGCATTGAAGCGAGGAAGTCGGCGTTGGTCTTGGTCTTGCCGAGGCGTTCGAGGACGACCTCCATTTGCTCGACGGGCGAGAGCGGGTTGAGCACGCGGCGCATCACCCAGATGCGCGCGAGGTCTTCCTTGGAGATCAGCAGTTCCTCTTTGCGCGTGCCGGAGCGCTGGAGGTCTATGGCCGGGAAGAGTCGCTTGTCTGAGAGTCGCCGGTCGAGGTGGATTTCGCTGTTGCCCGTGCCCTTGAACTCTTCAAAGATCACGTCGTCCATGCGCGAGCCGGTGTCAATGAGTGCCGTCGCGATGATCGTCAAGCTTCCGCCCTCTTCGATGTTGCGTGCCGCGCCGAAGAATCGCTTCGGGCGCTGAAGGGCATTCGCGTCAATACCGCCGGAGAGAATTTTGCCAGACGGAGGCACGACCGCGTTGTGCGCGCGCGCAAGCCTCGTCAGCGAATCCAGAAGGATGACCACGTCGCGCTTGTGCTCGACGAGACGCTTGGCCTTCTCGATGACCATGTCCGCGACCTGCACGTGGCGCGTTGGCGGCTCGTCGAAAGTCGAGGAGATGACTTCGCCGTTGACGGAGCGTTGCATGTCCGTGACTTCTTCCGGGCGCTCGTCTATGAGCAGGACGATGAGCGTCACTTCCGGGTGGTTCTGCGTCACGGAGTTGGCGATGGTCTGGAGGAGCATCGTCTTGCCGGTGCGCGGCGGCGCGACGATCAATCCGCGCTGGCCCTTGCCGAGCGGCGTGACGAGGTCAATGACGCGCGCCGAAAGGTTGTCGCTCGTGACCTCCATTCGCAGCATTTCGTCCGGGTAGAGCGGCGTCAGGTTGTCGAAGAATACCTTGTCGCGCGACTCGCCGGGAGCCTCGAAGTTGATCGCCTCTACCTTGATGAGCGCGAAGTAGCGCTCGCCTTCTTTCGGCGGGCGAATCTGGCCGGAGACTGTGTCGCCGGTACGTAAATCAAACTTGCGTATTTGCGAGGGGCTGACGTAGATGTCGTCGGGGCCGGGCAAATAGTTGTACTCCGGCGCACGCAGGAAGCCGAAGCCGTCGGGCAGCGTTTCGAGCACGCCCTCCGAGAAGATCAGTCCGCTCTTCTCCGTCTGCGCGGCGAGAATCTTGAAGACGAGTTCCTGCTTGCGCATGCCGGTCGCGCCGGGCACGTCCAGGTCTTTCGCGATCTGGGTCAGCTTGGAGATGGACATTTCCTTGAGCGTCGCGAGATTGAAGGCGTCCCCGCTATCGCGGCGCTCGTCCGACCTCCCCAACTCCATTTCCAACTCCGGGTCGTTCTCGTTCTCGATCTCCGGCAGCTCTTCGGCAGTGGCCGCAGCCGTCTTGCCGTTGCCGTCCACGGCTCCATTGGCTTTGTCTCTAGGGGTGCGTGTTCTTGTGATACGTTGTGACATTTTTCGTTCTTCCTGAGCGGCGTCCCAGCATAATTACGCCGTCTCCTTCAACGGGGCCTGACAGTGCCGTCGTGTAACTGGCCGTGCCGTCGTTTCCTCTCGATTAAAATTAAAGTATTGCCGATTTTATGTCGGGAATGATGCCTCTTGATGCGTTCCTCGTGAAACGCGTTGATGCGCTTATCGGGCAGTTCGGCGCAAAAGTGGAGGCCGATTGCGCCAATTATTCAGGGTGAATTCGTCCTGATAATTCCTCTCAAAATGTTTGCGGGTGTTTTCCGGTCATCTTTTGGATGCCGGGGAGTCCCGCGCGGGTGGCCTCGCCTCTTTGCCTTCGATTTCAAAAGGGGGATTGTGAAGCAGTCACCGCCTCTTCGACGGCACGCCAGACGCGCTCGCGGCCACGCCCTGTGGTCGCGGAATAGGCTACGACTTCGCCTCCTGAACTGCCACCTACCGCGCCCAGAACTTTGCCGGCGCGTGCGAGGTTTTTGTGCAGCTCATTTTGCGAGAGCTTGTCGGATTTCGTAGCAACCGTCAGAAACGGCTTGGCATTTGCCAAAAGCCATTCTCTAAGCTGTAAATCCAATGTTGTGGGTGCGTGGCGCGAATCTACGATGTGAATTGATAGCACAAGCGACTCTCGCTTGGCAAGGTAGTTTGAGACAAATGCCCCCCAGGATTCTCGTACCTCCCGTGGCACGCGCGCGTAACCGTAGCCGGGGAGGTCTACGAAATAGAAGCGCCGGTTAATAGTAAAGAAGTTCAGAGACTGCGTCCGCCCCGGCGTCGAGGACGTGCGGGCCAGGCCTTTGACGCCCAGCAGGGAATTAATCAAGCTCGACTTGCCGACGTTCGAGCGCCCCATGAAGGCCACCTCCGGCAGCCTGTCGCGCGGCCACTGCGACTCCTCGAAGGCGCTTTTGACGAATTCGGCGCTTGTGACTTTCATCAGCGTGACAGGTGACAGGTGACAAGAGAGAACAAGTTTTATCTTGTCACCCGTCATCCGTCACGGCTTTCAGGCGTTCGCCGCGTCCGTCTGCGCCTTCCCGTCCTCGACCGCTGCGCGAGCTTCGAGCATCTTCTTCGACATCTCTCTGAGGTGCGCGAGGCGCTGCTCTGCGTCGGGGGCGCGCATGACTACTTTCTCCAGATGCTGGAGGTACGTCGGCTGCCCGCCCGCCGCGCGCATTTCATTGAGTATGGGCTGGATTTTGGCGAAGACGAAATTATGTTCGCCGTTGGCGTCGTTGAACATCGTCTCGTCAATCGCGCCGTTGTTGACGAGCGAGCAGGCCATGTCCCAATAGCTCGTGACCATGCGGTAGTAGGCGCTGTGCTCGCCTCGCACCACGGTCATTACGTCCTCGACAGTCTCCGGGTTAAAGCTGAAAAACCAGTTGCGCGCCTGCCGCATCGTCTCTTCGCGGCGGAGTTCGTAGAGCTTGAGAATCAACTCTGCGCTCTTCTCTTTATCGGCCATCTGACAATTTCTCCTTCATAAGTTTGAGATGAATTATTTTGCCCCTTCCATCAGGGGCAGACGTGTCTGTCGGCGAATACCCTTTTGAAGTTGATGTAAGGCTGCGGGTCGAACAACCTTCGGTAAGCGAGGGGGTAACGATTGGTAGTGAAGAACGCGTCGCTCTAAGATTCCGAGAAAGTGTCGCGACGCGCTCTCCGGCGAAAAAAGGGAATCAGTCGGCCATCGTCGGCGATCCTGTGGAGGGCTGGTCGGTCGTCCAGACAGGCGGCTGCACCTCTGCGTCCGTCGCGCCGGCGTCGGTCGGGCAAGCGTCTTCGAGCGCGAGCGTAACCACCTCGTCAATCGTCTCGACGAGTTGAATCACCATCGCCGCGCGCACCTCTTCCGGCAGTTCCTGAATATCTTTCTCGTTGTCCTTCGGGATAATCACGGTTGTGATGCCCACCCTGTGCGCCGCCAGCAGTTTTTCCTTGATGCCGCCGACGGGGAGAACTTTTCCGCGCAGTGTGATCTCGCCCGTCATCGCCACGTCCCTACGCACGGGGACGCGCATCAGCGCCGATGCCATCGCCGTCGCGAGCGTCACGCCGGCGGACGGGCCGTCCTTCGGAATCGCGCCTTCCGGGATGTGGACGTGGAGGTCGCGCTTGCGTATGAATTCGAGGTCCATCCCCAGTCGTTCGGCGCGCGCCTTGATGCAGGTCAGCGCGGCCTGCGCGGATTCCTGCATGACCTCGCCGAGCTTGCCCGTCAGTCTCACACCGCCGCGACCTTTGGTGAGCGTCGCCTCGATCTGCAAGACCTCGCCGCCCACTTCCGTCCACGCCAGTCCGACGGCCAGACCGATCTCGCTGTCAGCCGCCATGGCCTGCTGGCGGAACTTCATCGGCCCCAGCATCTCGCGCACCATTTCCGCATCAACCACCATCTTGAAGCCTTCGTCGCCGCTCTTCGCAACGAGCTTGCGCGCGACCTTGCGGCAGCACGAGCCGATCTCGCGTTCGAGATTGCGGACGCCCGCCTCGCGCGTGTAGTGGCGAATGATTTCGAGGATGCCCTCGTCCGTGAACTCGACTTGTTCGGGCCGCAGGCCACTGCCTTCGGCCTGCTTGGCGATCAGGTGGCGCTTGGCGATTTCCAGCTTCTCGCGCTCGGTGTAGCCCGACAGGCGGAGGATTTCCAGACGGTCTTGCAGCGCAGGCGGGATTGTGTGCAGCACGTTCGCCGTCGCGATGAAGAAGACCTTCGAGAGGTCGTATTCGACATCGAGGTAGTGATCCTGAAAAGTGTTGTTCTGCTCCGGGTCGAGCACTTCGAGAAGCGCCGCCGATGGGTCGCCGCGAAAATCCGCGCCGAGCTTGTCAACTTCGTCGAGCAGTATGACCGGATTTGTCGTCCCGGCTTTCTTCATCATCTGGATAATCTGCCCCGGAAGAGCGCCGATATATGTGCGGCGGTGGCCGCGAATCTCTGCTTCGTCGCGCACGCCGCCCAGAGAGAGCCGCACGAACTTGCGACCCGTGGCCCGCGCGATGGACTTGCCCAGAGAAGTCTTACCCACGCCCGGCGGGCCTGCGAAGCAGAGTATCGAGCCTTTCGGATTCTTGACGAGCTGGCGCACGGCGAGGTGTTCGAGGATGCGTTCCTTGATTTTCTCAAGCCCGTAGTGATCGTCGTTCAAGACCTCTTCGGCTTTCGTGATGTCGCGAATCTCTTTCGACTTCTGCTTCCAGGGCACATTCAGGAGCCAGTCAAGATAGGTGCGCGAGACCGTGCCCTCGGCGGACATCGGCGGCATCGCTTCGAGGCGATGGAGTTCCTGCAAGGCTTTCTCCTTCGCCTCTTCGGTCATCCCCGCCTCTTCGATGCGCTTGCGCAAATCTTCCAACTCCGCCTTCTCGTCCTTGCGTCCGAGTTCCTTGTGAATCGCTTTGATCTGCTCGTTGAGGTAATACTCTTTCTGCGCCTTCTCCATCTGCCGCTTGACGCGTGCCTGGATGGTGCGGTCGAGTTGACGCTTGTCAACTTCGCCCTCAAGGATTTCGGCGAGCCGCTGCAAGCGACCGTGCGCGGAAAAGATTTCCAAAAGACCCTGCTTGTCCTCGACGGAGATACGCAGTTGCGAGGCGAGCGCGTCGGCGAGGTGCGAGGGGTCTTGATTGCGCAGCGCGGTTTGCAGCGCGTCTGTCTGCGCGTCCGGCGCGAGACGCAGATGCTGTTCGATGAGTTGGCCGATGCGCTGCACCAACGCCTCGATGCGCGGCCCAGACTCGTTGACGACGGGCGCCCGGCGCACGTAGGCCGTGAAAGCCCCGTTGTCGTTCTCCACGCGAATCAGCGTCGCGCGCTCGCGACCTTCGACGACGACTTTGGTCTGCCCGTTCTCCTGCCGCTGGGCCTGGAGGATGCGAGCGACGGTGCCGACGCTGTAAATCTGGTCGGGCACGGGTTCGTCAATCGAGGCGTCATGCTGCGTCGCGAGAAAGATGGTGCGGTCGGTCGTCAGCGCCTCTTCGAGTGCGCGCACAGAGCCGGGCCGCCCGATCTTGAACGCCACCTTGGTGAAGGGAAAGATGACGACATCGCGAATCGGCACCATCGGCAGGCGCGCGATGTCCGTGGGTGTGTGGTCAGAATATTCTTCCATAATCAAAACAATCTCTTCCCGGCCAGACTGTAAATGGCGCAAAGGGCGAGCCACGCAATCTACGCTCGCCCTGTTCCGGTAACGGGTTAGATTCTAAAACATTTCGCGCCCGTGCGCCACAGGGCGAAGGCAAAAGTGAAAAGACTGAAGGCAAAAGGAGACAGCCGGTCTTCACTTTTACCTTTAGCCTTTTTACTTTTGCCTTCTTTTAGGCCGCTTCGTCAATGCCGGTGAGTTCTTCGCCGGGGACGGCGCGGCGTCGCTCAACCATTTCGCGGTTGATGACGAATTCCTTGATGCGTTTCTGTGAGGGGAGCGTGTACATGGCGTCGAGCAGGAGTTCTTCCATAATCATCATCAGGCCGCGTGCGCCGACTTTGCGCTCGACCGCCTGCTTGGCGATGGCGCGCAGGGCGTCTTCGGAGAAGCGCAGCTTGACGTTGTCGTAGTCGAATTTTTTCTGATACTGCTTGATGAGCGCGTTCTTCGGCTCGGTCAGGATACGCATGAGCGCCGCCTCGTCCAGTTCGTGGAGGACGCCCGTGACGGGGAGTCGCCCGACGAATTCGGGAATCAGGCCGTACTTGACGAGGTCTTCAGGCTGCGACTGCGCCAGCGCCTGCGAGTAGCGATTCGCGCCGCCCTTGATGTCGGCCTGAAAACCCATTGACTTGTTACGCATACGCCGCTCGACGACCTTCTCCAGTCCGACGAACGCGCCGCCGCAGATGAAGAGGATATTCGTCGTGTCAACGGGGAAGAATTCCTGGTGCGGGTGCTTCCTGCCGCCCTGTGGCGGGACGTTGGCGACAGTGCCTTCGAGAATTTTCAGGAGCGCCTGCTGCACTCCCTCGCCCGACACATCGCGCGTGATCGAGGGGTTCTCGTCCTTGCGGCAAATCTTGTCCACCTCGTCAATGTAGATGATGCCCTGCTGCGCGCGTTCCACGTCGCCGTTGGCGGCTTGAAGGAGTTTGAGGATGATATTCTCGACATCCTCGCCGACGTAACCGGCTTCGGTCAGCGTCGTCGCGTCAACGATGGTGAAGGGAACTGAGAGCATGCGCGCGAGCGTCTGCGCGAGGAGCGTTTTGCCCGTGCCGGTCGGGCCGATGAGGAGGATGTTGGATTTCTGTATCTCGACTTCGGAGCGGCGTCGCGCGATCTCGATGCGCTTGTAGTGTTGATAGACGGCGACGGCGAGACGCTTCTTCGTCTCCTCCTGTCCGATCACGTATTCGTCGAGGAAATTTTTAATCTCCGCCGGTTTGGGAAGTGGCGGGCGCGTGGCGACGGCTTCGGCCTGCTGGTCGTCCGTGATGATCTCGTTGCAAATATCAATGCATTCGTTGCAGATGTAGACGGTGGGGCCGGCAATGAGCTTCTTCACTTCGTTCTGCGACTTGCCGCAGAACGAGCAGCGCAACGTGTCATCGGTTCGACGTACCATAAAGGTTTGGGGAAACTCCGTCGTCTGTTTGAATCGAAAACTTCGGCGGGCCACAGCGTGCGACCCGCACGGTTTCTACAATTAACTCAGGGCAGATGTCAATGCGACAGACGCGAGTGGAAGCGTCCGGGGTCACTCAGGTGTGTGCGACCCCCGGCTGTAATGTATCACAGAACGAGTGGCGCGGAGTACAGGATACTTCGCGCCGCGCTGTTCATGGTCGGGAGAGCTTACTGGCGGTGCGTAATCACTTCGTCAAGCAGGCCGTACTCCTTGGCCTGTTGCGCAGACATGATGCGGTCGCGTTCTACGTCGCGCTCGATCTGTTCGTAGGACTGGCCGGTGTGCTTGGCGAGGATGCTCGAAGTCAGTTCGCGCATGCGGATGATTTCTTCGGCCTGAATCTTAATGTCGGAAGCCTGTCCGCCGATGCCGCCGCTGATGGAGGGCTGGTGAATCAGGATGCGCGAGTTGGGGAGCGCGAAACGCTTGCCCTTCGCGCCCGCCGTCAGGAGCATCGCGCCCATCGAGGCACACTGTCCGAGCGAGATCGTGACCACGTCGGGGCGGATGAATTGCATCGTGTCGTAGATCGCCATGCCGGCGGTGATCGAGCCGCCGGGGCTGTTGATGTAAAGATTGATGTCCTTCTCAGGGTCTTCGGCTTCGAGAAAGAGCAACTGCGCGATGATGAGGTTGGCGACCGTGTCGTCAATCGGCGTGCCGAGGAAGACGATGTTGTCGCGCAGGAGGCGCGAGTAAACGTCCGAGTAGCGTTCGCCTCGCGGAGTCTGCTCGAAGACGGTCGGGTTCGGGATGTACTGTTCGTTACGCATCAACTGCTCCATCATGCCGGGAATACGAATCATTGAAAACTCTCCGAAGCTTTGCCGGCGTCAACTGGCCGGCGGGAAACCTGAAGCCGTTTGAAGGCTCAAACCGAAAATGGAGACTCGGAAACTTCAAACACGCATTTGAAATTTCAAGTCTCCACACGGTAATCGCTGCTCTTAAATTCTCGCGAGAGAAACCGGGTTATCGGATCAGCCCTGTTCCTCAACTGGTTGTGCAGCGTCGCCCGCGCCTTCAGCCGAGGCTGTCGAAGCGGTGGCGATGGCGGCGCTGCTTTCAGTGTCCGTGGCTTCCGCGTTCGCTTCCGGGGTGGCTTCCACTTCTAATTCTTCCTCGCGCCATTCCTCGTCACGAATCTTCGCATTTTCAAACAGGAAGTCGAGCGCCTTGCGGTTGCGCAACCTGTCGGCGATGCTACGTTCGCCCCCCTGCTTTGTCAAGGCAGCCCGCACCTGCTCTACTGACTGCCGCGAGGCTTCGGCGATGGAGTTGATTTCGGCCTCGACTTCCTCATCCGTGGCTTCGAGATTTTCCTCATCGGCGATGCGCTCAAGCAGTAGCGAGCCGCGCAAATCCTCTTCGGCGCGCACGCGCATCAACTCGCGCAGGGCGTCCCAGTTTATGTCCGGATTGCGCGGGTCCATGCCGCGCTGGATCATGTCGCGGACGGTGGATTGGAGGAGTTGGTTGGTCTGGTATTCGACGAGCGTGGGCGGAACTTCAAACTGGTGCGCCTCGATCAGTTTGCCGATGAGTTCGTCGCGCACGCTGCGTTCCGACTCGTGCTGCGCGTGGTCGGTTAAGTTCTCGCGGACTCGCGCGCGTAGTTTCTCGACCCCGTCAATCTCCCCTTCGCCGAGACTCTTGACCCACTCGTCATCAACTTCAGGCAGTTCCTTGCGGCTGACAGCCTTGACCGTCGCCGTGTACTCGATGGTCTTCCCGGCCAGCCCCTTGGCGTTGAAATCTTCCGGGTACGTGATCGTGAACGTCTTCGCTTCATCGGGGCGCAGGCCAGACAGGTTATCGGTAAACTCCTGAAGCACGCCGTCGCCGCCGAGCACCACGTCCACGTCCTCGGCGTTGATGTCTTCGTCTTCCGGCGGGTTGAGGTAGCGACCCTGGAAGTCAACGGTCACGGTGTCGCCTGTCTGAGCGCCACGATCTTCGACGGGTTGCAGCGAGGCCGACGCTTCGCGCAGGTCTTCAATCATGTGCTCGATAATCTCGTCCGTGACGGGGCGCACGCGGCGCACGGCTTCCAGTCCTTTGTACTCGCCAAGCTTGATCTCCGGCATCACCTCGACGTGCGCGTGAAGCGTGACAGGCTCCTTCCCGGAGGTGTCCAGTCCCTCGTTGTCTAGATGCACGTCCGGGTCGCCGATAACTTGCAGGCCGCTCTCCGTGATGGCCTGTGTGATCGCTTCCGGGACGAGCTTTTGCAGCACGTCCGCGCGAATCTCTTTCTTGAAGCGGGTACGCACGACGGAGCGCGGGGCGTGTCCCTTGCGGAAGCCCGGCACACTCGCGTGTTGCGCGTACTGGTCGCTCACGCGGTCGTACTCGGCGCTGATGTCTTCGGCGGGGATTTCTACCTTGATCTCCTTGCGTGTGGGAGACACGTCAACAATTTCCGTCTTCATAAACACAAACCCCGCCTTCTCGCCTCAACAAAAGGGAGGCATGGAAGGCGGGCGTTCCTTCCTCAATCAAGATTATGCGAATGAACTATCCGTCATTACTCAACAACGGATGCCGGGGGCGGGACTCGAACCCGCACGCCTTGCGGCACAGGCTTCTAAGACCTGCGCGGCTGCCAATTTCGCCACCCCGGCACGTCCGCTCTGAGCACGCGAGATTAAAAGATTGAAAGATGAATGTCTAGCGGGGCTGTTTCATCGTCGCCCGAAGGTGAACTGTCAGTTCGCGCCCAAAATCTCCTGCGCGCCCGCCGGCTCGAAAACACTCGTGCGTATTCGCCTGCGGAGTCTGACGAGCGGCCAGATGTCCACTTTCAGAGTGTCTGCGTAGTGAAGCAGCGGGTCGCCCGCAGGCGTCGGCAGCCCCAGGGCTTCGACCATCGTGGAATGATGAGAGGTCAGCTCGGCGCGGCGTAGCGGCCAGGGTTCGTGGAAGATGCGTGCGCGGAAGAGTTCTTCGCGGCGCGCGGCGTAGAGGCAGTAGCGTTCGGTGAGAAAGAAATCGAGCGTGTCGGGGCGGGACGATTCCAGAGGCTCGCCGGCAGTCCACGTCGCGTCGAACTCGGCGGGCGTCGCGTCGCGGTGTGTGCGCTGTGAACTGTAAGTAATGGTGCGGCCCTGTTGCCGTAGACTCATGCGCGCGTTGTAGTAGGGGAGCAGGAAAAACTTTCGCGCCCCCCAGACGGCGAGCGGGTTGGCGGCGTCGAGCGAGAAGAACCAGACGCCGGGCACGCCGTCGAAGTGGACGTAAGTGCGGACGTTCAATTCGTGAAAGGCGCTCACGCCCGGCACGGGCGGCAGAAAACTCTGGCGCACGCCCCACATCGTGAACGGTACGACGCCGACCCACGCGCGCCCGTCGAAGGTGTCAATTGACAATGCGGGTGGCAGCAGCGGGCGCAAAAGCTCCTGCGGGACGGGCCAGTGCATGAAGAGAAGCTTGCCCCACCACTGTCGTATGATGGGCAGCCCGCGCGGGCGTCTACGGATGGAGAGACGGTCAATGTACATTCTCGAAGGGATGAAGCCTCGGACTCGCGTGTCGCGTAGGCCGCACGGCGCGAAAGGCGCGAGGGCCGGTTGTTGACATCTCGTCAGGCGGCAACAAATAATGCGACGCCGGTCAGATTTCTTTCAAGCGTCACGGCGTCGGTCGGGCCGGGACGGAAACAAAAATAGTTTTCGACAGCGAGCGGACGCCCAAGTCTCACGCGCCGGTCGCGCAATTGTCAATCAGAATTCATTAGCCGCCGCAGCCGCCGAGAATGAAATGAAATTTCCTGCCGCCGTCGCCCTCCTTTTGGCTCTCCAACTTTGCGCGTCTCAGGCTCAGGTTAAAAAAGGTGGACAGAAGACGCAGGCGCGCGGTGCGAGTCCGGCCAGTAAAAGCGGCGCGAATCAGACGGTCGTCTGTTTAGACCCCGGCCACCCTTCGGAGGTCGCCAGCGGCAGGAACGTGCAGAACGGGACGAACGAGACGCACGTCGCCTGGGCGGTCGCCGTCAGGCTGCAAAAACTTTTGCAGGCGGAGGGCTACGCGGTCGTGATGACGAAATCATCCGAGGACGAGTTGGTGCGGAACAGAGAGCGCGCGTTAGTCGCCAACCGCGCAGGCGCGTCGCTGATGGTGCGCCTGCACTGCGACGCGAGCGTCCAGCAGGGCTTCGCCGTCTACTATCCAGACCGGCGTGGGCGCACGAAGGATGGCGCTGAAGGGCCTTCGCCCGCCGTGATTAAGGCGAGCGGGCGAGCGGCGCGGGCCGTCCACGACGCGATGGCGGAGACGCTGGCGGGCGCGCTCGGCGACAACGGCGTGCGTACCGATTACCAGACCAAAGTCGGGCGCGAGCAGGGCGGCGCTCTGACCGGCTCGATCTTTTCGCAAGTGCCTGTCATCACGATTGAGATGGTCGTGCTCAGCAACGAGCAGGACGCTGCCTTTATCAAGACCGTGGAGGGCGAGCAGCGGATGGCCGAAGCGATTGCGCGCGGCATCGTCCGATTCGTCGCACGCTGATTGAAACCCGCGTTGACTCGCGTTCAGTCTAAGGAGTCTTTTTGAAATGCACGAAAGGAGTCGTTTCCCCATGAGCCGAATTTCAAGCGAGGGACTAAGCCCCGCACAAAAGCGCACAGGCGCACGGACAATGCTTCGCGCACGGCTGCTCATCGCCTCCGTCACGTTGCTGCTCATCTTGCCGTTGATGTGTTTCGCTCGGCAGGATGCGGGCGCAATGGGGAAGTGGGAGAGCTTCGACTTCGCGAAACAGGCCGTGACGCGCACGCAGTTGAAAGACGTATCGCTCGACGATTTGAAGTTGCTGCGAGGGCTGATCTTCGGTCGCCACGGGCGCGTCTTCAAGGATTTCGAGATCAAGGCGTACCTGAGCGAGCGCCCGTGGTACAAACCCAACCCGGATTTCCGTAACTCCAGTCTCAACGAAACGGAGCGCGCCAATCTCGACCTGATCCGCGAGGCGGAGGCGAAGTTGCACGATAATATCGAGCCGGGCGACATGCGTTGGTGGCAGTCGCGCGCCTTCAACGCGAAGCAACTCGGCGAGCACACAGGCGCGGAGTGGCATATCCTGCGCGCGGAAGTCGAGGCCATCCACGGCAAGCGTTTCGACGACGAGCCGTGGCTGCAACAGTATTTCGAGGATCGCTACTGGTATCAGCCCGACGCGAACTACCAACTCAAGCGCCTGAGCGAAACGGAGCGCCGCAATCTGACGACGATTGACGCCGCGCAGAAGAAGCAACGTAACGTCGCGCTCTCGCCCGGCGACATGGAGCATTTCCAGAACGCAGAGATCAGGGAAGAGTTGTTGCGCGGTCTGGGACTCTACGAGTTGCGCCTGCTGCGTAACGAAGTCTACGCGCGGCGCGGTCGCCAGTTCCGCACCGAATGGCTCGCGCAATACTTCGGCAGCCAGCCCTGGTACGAGCCGCGCGAAGACAGGAGCGAGCCGGAACTTTCCGCCGTCGAGAAAAAGAACATCGAAACCATCGTGCGCTACGAGAACCGCTTGAAAGAAGATTTGAGCGCGAAGCCTGTCTCGAAAGCGCTGCTCGAAGGTCTCTTCCTCGAAGATGCGCGCAAGCTCCGCAGCGAGATTTACGCGCGCCACGGCAAGGTCTTCAAAGATCGCTGGCTCCAGAAATACTTCGCGAGCTTCGACTGGTACAAGCCGAATCCCAGGTATACGGATGCCGCGCTCACACAGGTCGAGCGCCGGAACATCGCCTCCATTCTCGCGTATGAGAAAAAAGCATCGAGCCTCGCCGACATCGTCGAGGGTTGATAAGGCCAAACTCAGTCTCGCGTGTCGAGACACACAAAAGAAAATGACGGGCGATGAAACGCAGCAACAATGAATGAAAGACGGAAGCCTTGCTTCTCATCCATCATTCACCGCTGCGGCATTCGTCATTTGATTTATGAACTGTCCGGAGTGTCAACAGCCTTTGAGGGGTGGCGCGCAGTTTTGCACGAACTGCGGGGGGCGCACATCTGCCGGTCGCGACGAGCTGACGGATTCGGTCGCGACCATCGAGCCGTCGAATGCCGAGAGCGAAGCTCGGACGCTCGTCAACACAGACCCGCTCGTGGGGCGCGTGCTCGACGGCAAGTATGAACTCGTCGAACGGCTCGGCGAGGGCGGGATGGGTGCGGTCTATCGCGCGCGGCGCGTCCACATCGGCGA
>JAIVJG010000135.1 GCA_020200155.1 Acidobacteriota bacterium
GACACAGTGCAGGGTCGTCTCTCGCTCGACACGGGGCGCGTCTACCTGGACGAGATGAACATCACGCCACAGGAGTTCAAAGGGTTCGACCGCGTGATGATCGCCGCATGCGGCACGTCCTGGCACGCAGGACTTGCGGGCAAGTACATGATCGAGCAACTGGCGCGCGTGCCAGTTGAGGTGGACTACGCCTCGGAGTTTCGCTACCGCGATCCGGTGATTGACGAGCGGACGCTCCTGCTTGTCATCTCGCAGTCGGGCGAGACCGCCGACACCATCGCCGCGCTTCGTGAAGCGAAGGGGCGCGGGGCGAAGATTCTCGCCATCTGCAACGTGCAGGGTTCGATGATTACCAGAGAGTCGGACGGCACGATTCTGACGCACGCCGGGCCGGAGATCGGCGTCGCCTCGACGAAGGCTTTCACTTCGCAGATGATCGCGCTCTATCTCTTCGGCATGTATTTCGGAGCATTGCGCGGCGCGCTCGGCGAGGACGAGGCCAAGCGCCACGCGCAGCAACTCGCAGAGTTGCCCGTCAAGATCGAGCACTTGCTGTCTGAGTCAGACGAAATAGAGGAACTCGCCAAAGAGTTTTTCCGCTCGACGGATTTTCTCTATCTCGGACGCGGCATCAACTTTCCCGTCGCGCTCGAAGGCGCTTTGAAGCTCAAGGAGATTTCCTACATCCACGCCGAAGGATACCCTGCGGGCGAGATGAAGCACGGGCCGAACGCGCTGATAGACGAGCGGCTGCCGGTCGTCGTCGTCAACACTCGCGAGAAGGGCAACAAGGCTTCCGAGTTGCGCTACGAGAAGACGCACTCGAACATCGTCGAGGTCAAAGCGCGCGAGGGCGTCGTCCTCTCCGTCCTGACGGAAGGCGACGAGATGTCTTCCACCGTCTCCGACCACGTCATCGAGATACCGGAGGCGAGCGACCTTTTGTCTCCGATTCTGGCAATCATCCCCTTGCAACTCCTCGCCTATCACATCGCCGTCAGGCGCGGCTGCGACGTGGATCAGCCGCGTAATCTGGCGAAGTCTGTGACGGTGGAATAATAGGGCGGAGATTAACCACAGAGGACACGGAGGAACACAGAGGAAGAAGAGAGAGACACCTTCTCTGCTTTTCCTCTGCTTTCCTCTGTGCGCCTCTGTGTTCTCTGTGGTTAAATTCTTAAACACAAGCTCATGCACCCACTCGAAACTTACCTCAGCGAGCTACGCGACATTCACAACACCGGCGCGGCGGTGAAAGAGACTTCCTACTACGGCGCACTGGAACGTCTGCTCAACGAAGTCGGCAAAACTCTCAAGCCGAAAGTCCGTTGCGTCGTCAACATCAAAAATCAGGGCGCGGGCATCCCGGACGGAGGGCTGTACACGGCTTCGCAGATACAGCGCGCGACGGGCACGCCCGCCGAGGGCACTGCGCCGGAGCGCGGCTGCATCGAGGTCAAGGGCACGAGCGCGGACGTGGACGCCGTCGCTGATAGCGCGCAGGTCAGAAAGTATTTGCAGCATTACCGGCAGGTGCTCATCACGAACTACCGCGACTTTCTGCTCGTGGGCTACGACGCGGAAGGGCGCGCGAAGAACCTTGAGCGTTACAGCCTCGCGGCGAGCGAAGGCGCGTTCTGGACGGCGGCGGCGCACACGCGCGCTGTGGCGACGGAGCACGGCGAGAGGTTTCTTGAATACCTGCGGCGTGTGATGTTGACGCCCGCGCCGCTCACTTCGCCGGAGGAGCTGGCGCGTTTTCTCGCCTCTTACGCGCGCGACGCGAGGGCGCGTCTGGAGGGCGCGGAATTGCCTGCGCTGGCATCGGTGCGGGGCGCGCTCGAAGAGGCTCTGGGTTTGAAGTTCGAGGGCGCGGAGGGCGAGCATTTCTTTCGCTCGACGCTGGTGCAGACGCTCTTTTACGGCATCTTCTCGGCGTGGGTGTTGTGGGACAAAGAGCATGCGCGCGGGGGCGAACGCCGCGCGCAGTTCGACTGGCGGACGGCGGCTTACCTGTTGCGCGTGCCGATGATTAAGGCTCTGTTCTATCGCATCGCGTCGCCGGAGACGTTGAAGGAATTTAATCTCGTGGAGGTGCTCGACTGGACAGCGGCGACGCTCAACCGCGTGGAGCGCGCGGAGTTCTTCCAGACGTTTGAGGAAGCGCAGGCCGTGCAGTATTTCTACGAGCCGTTTTTGCAGGAGTTCGACCCTGTGCTTCGCAAGCAACTCGGCGTCTGGTACACGCCGCGCGAGATTGTGCGTTACATGGTGGAGCGCGTGGACACGGTGCTGCGCGAGGAACTCGGCATCGCCGAAGGACTGGCGGACGAGCGCGTCTATGTGCTCGACCCGTGCTGCGGGACGGGCGCGTATCTGGTCGAGGTGCTGCGGCGCATCGGCGCGACGTTGAAGGAACGCGGCGAGGACGCGCTGGCGGCGCACGAGTTGAAGCAGGCGGCGATGCATCGCGTCTTCGGCTTCGAGATATTGCCCGCGCCTTTCGTCGTGGCGCATTTGCAGCTTGGCCTGCTGTTGCAGAACATGGACGCGCCGCTCGGCGTGCTCGGCAATCCGCCGTACAACGGTTTCGCGGGCGTCGGGATGGTGGAAGAACGCAGCCTGTCGGACGCATATCGCACGACGAAGCACGCGCCCGCGCCGCAGGGTCAGGGCTTGAATGATTTATACGTACGCTTCTTCCGCATGGCGGAGCGGCGCATCGCGGAGATGTCCGGTCAGGGCGTGGTCTGTTTCATCTCGAATTATTCGTGGCTCGACGGGCTGTCGTTCACGGGGATGCGCGAGCGTTACCTTGAAGCGTTCGACCGCGTGTGGATTGATTGTCTGAACGGCGACAAGTACAAGACGGGAAAGCTGACGCCCGACGGCAAACCTGATCCGAGCGTCTTTTCGGTGAAGTCGAACCCGGAAGGGATACAAGTGGGGACGGCGGTTGCGTTGCTCGCGCGGAAACACGAACACGAGGGCGCGCGTGCCGTCGAGTTTCGACACTTCTGGGGTAAAGAGAAGACCGCCGAATTGTTGGGCAGCTTGACGGAAGACGGCGACGCGCATCCTTACCACGAACTCGCGCCGCCGAACGAACTTGGACTGCCGTTTCTCCCTCTACAATTCGAGGCCAGCTATCTTAACTGGCCGCTTCTGCCCGAACTCTTTCCGGTTTCCTTTCCCGGCGTGAAGACGAGCCGCGATGATGTGGTCGTTGATATTGACCGCGCACGTCTTGAGCGGCGCATGGAACAATATTTTGATGCGAGTATCATCCATGAAGAGATGCGCCGCATCGCGCCGGGAGTGATGCAAAGTGTTTCTGCTTTTAAAGCTGAAGAGACGCGTGATTACCTGCGGAAGCGAGGGTATCTCCCGCAGAACATCATTCGTTATCTTTACCGACCATTTGACCTGCGCTGGCTTTACTGGGAACCAGAAACGAATCTAGTTGATAGAAAACGCGAGGATTACTTTCGGCACATCTTCAAAGGAAATCAGTTCATTTTCACAACTGGAAGAACACGTAAGAATGAGGGCGAACCGCCGATACTTACGCATCTGCTAACCGACTTGAACTGCATGGATAGCGGCGCACGTGGTATTCCCCTTTATGTGCTGGCATCTGGAGGAAATCTCTTTCAGCAAAGTGAGGCGACGCATAAACCTAATCTTAGCGATGAAGCAGTCGCATATTTAGAAGACCTCGGATGCGATGAAGCCGATTTGTTTTATCACTCTTATTCCATTGTAAGCTCCCCGGCATACCGCCACGAACACGGTGGCGCAATACGTCATAATTGGCCCCGCATCCCTCTGCCCGCCACGCGCGAAGCCTTGCACGCTTCCGCCGCGCTCGGTCGCCGCGTCGCCGCTTTGCTCGA
>JAIVJG010000298.1 GCA_020200155.1 Acidobacteriota bacterium
TCGCCGTCGCCCTCGACTTTGTACTTCGGCGTGCGGATGAACTCAGTCTTGATTCGCAGCAGGGCTTCGAGCACGGCCCGCGCGTTCGAGAAGGCGAGGCCGATGCCCAAAGCCATCACGAGCGGCAGGTGTAGAAGGCGTCGCCTTCGCGTGTGCGGCGCGTCCAGATACCAGATGGCCGAGCCGTAGAAGAAGACGACCGAGGCGGTGGAGAAAAACAGGAGCGGCAGATCGAAGAGCATCAGGTTATAAAAACCCTGATTGTAGCGCACGAGCAGGAGCGGGAATTGCAGCAGGCTCGTCAGGATCATCAGCGGATAACTGATGTTGCCGGTCAGTCGGAAGAACATCTCAAGCTTGACGCGGCGCGGCAATTCCGCGCGCCAGATGCGCGGGTAGAGTTTCAAACCCACTTCCGTCACGCCCTTCGCCCAGCGGCGCTGCTGCGCCTTGAAGGCGTTGATCTCGACGGGCACTTCCGACGGCGCGTCCTCGTCGAGCAGGTAGACGAAACGCCAGCCCATCAACTGTGCGCGGAAGGAGAGGTCTGTGTCTTCGGTCAGCGTGTCATGCTGCCAGCCGCCGGAGAGTTCAATCGTGCGGCGACGCCAGATGCCCGCCGTGCCGTTGAAGTTGAAGAAGCCCCCGGCGCGGTTCCTGACCGTCTGCTCGATGACGAAGTGGCCGTCGAGCAGGATCGTCTGCAAGCGCGTCAGCAGATTGTAAGAGCCGTTGATGTGTGACCAGCGCATCTGCGCGCAACCCGTCAGCGGGTCGTTGAAAAAGTGTACGAGCTTTCGCAGGCAATCCGGCTTGGGCACGAAGTCTGCGTCGAAGATGGCGATGAGTTCGCCCTTCGCCGTCCGTGTGCCGTTTTCCAGCGCGCCCGCCTTGAAGCCCGTGCGGTCGTCGCGGTGGATGTAGTGAATGTCGAAGCCTTCGTGTTTGTAGCGCCCGACGATGCGGCTCGCCGCTTCGCGCGTCTCGTCTGTCGAATCGTCGAGCACCTGAATCTCCAGACGCTCGCGCGGGTAATCAATCGCCGTCACCGCGCGGAGCAGACGCTCGACCACGTACAGTTCGTTAAAGAGCGGGAGTTGGACGGTGATGCGCGGCAGTTCGTCTTCGCGGAACAGGGATTTCGGCTGAGGCCCGATGCGGCGATAGCGCCAGAAGTCTACGACCTGCTTGATGCGGTACGCGCCATAGACGGAGAGCGCAGAGAGGATCGCGAAGTAGAGCGTGAGCACCACGAGATCGAAAGCGTCGAAGCGGTACAGAGGGCTGACGTTGTGCGCCGTCTTCGCCAGCGCGTCTTCCAGATACTTCTGGATCAAACGGTCGGACGAGAGCGAGGACAGGGAGAGAAGCATGTTCAGTGACATTTCTAAATTTTCTCAGCAAGGGCAGAGCCGAACGCCGGTACGTTCAACGAAGCGGACGAAGCGTCGGAGACTACTCCGGCCCCACTCACGCGCGTCCACTCCAAACTAAAACGAGCAGCGCCGTTCGTTCCGACGCTGCCCGCTTAGATGCGCGAACTGTAGCCAAAAGGATGCCGGCCTCAAAGCCGCGCCCATTGTTTAAGTCGGGCGCTCGCTCGCGCCGAGAGCCGCCGAGCGGCTGGCAAGCGCACGCCCCGACTTTCTGATGCCAGCGGTTTACGAGCCTGTGCCGAAGCCGCCCGCGCCGCCGCTGCCGCCGCCCGCCGTCGGCCCGCCAAAGTCGGAACCGCCGCCGGTCGGGCTGGCCGGCCCAGTGTAGCCTGTACCGCCGGTCGGCCCGCCGTAGCCCGGTGGTGGCGGAGGAGGAGGCGCGCCCGCGCTGCCCTTGCCGAGAACAGCCGAGCCGATGATGCCGCCGACCGCCGCGAAGCCGATCACGCAGGCGGCTCGAAGAATCAGCCCGAAGATGCCGCCGACGGCCAACACCCCCGCGCCGATCCCGGCCCTCTCCATGTCTGGATTGTTCAACGCCGCGCTGCCAATGCCGAGCATCATAAACGGAACTCCGAGGATGATACTGATGACCGCGCCGATGACGCCGGCCATCGCTCCGAGTTTGGCGGCGTCGCCCAACGCCATTGGCGTGGGCGCGTTCTTCATGTACATCCAGACCGTGACGAAGCCACCGGCAATCGCCCACAGGAAGCAACAACCGCTGATAACCGGCAAGCCGGAGAGCACCCCCGCGATTAAGCCGCCGATGAGCGCGGCCTTTGTTCTGTCATTCATATTTTGTTCACACCTTCCTCAAAGAATATCGTTAGAGCTTTGGCTTGAAATCTCGATCAAGAAGGCGGTCGCGAATACTCCCTGCGCTTCCGCCACACGTCCGCCCGAAAGTTCGCACGTCACGAAGCCCCTACACGCTCGCCGTCGAATGCCCCTTGCGCTGCCCGGCGAAATCTCGTGCAATTTAAATCCACCAGTCCCGGCACGATGAAGAACGCCGCCACCGCGCCGAGCAGCACAGCCGTCAGGAACCGGGACAGGTGCGTGTTCTCCCAGACACCGAAAAACCCCAGCGCAAAATCAACGGTCGTCGGCAGCGC
>JAIVJG010000299.1 GCA_020200155.1 Acidobacteriota bacterium
CAATAGCGGTGCTGCCTCATTTTCGCCGGGCACTCTGGGAAAGCGAACTTCGGAAATGTGCAGTCACCTCGCGCCTCAAACCCTACGACATCAATCATGCGGGCGATAACTCTTCCTGCGTTTTAATCAAGGCGGGGGAATTGATATTGACGGGACACTATGTTGATGGCCCGGATCAGCACGTGCGATTCGCAAAGTCGCGTCAGCAAAACGCAGGGGTGAATAGCTGGCTGGATGAATACACCGACGAACGATTACTAACCAGCCCTCTTCCAAAGATAGATCAGAATTCGATCTACCTGAATCTTATTCACGGTGCCAATTTCCGCGACATTACCGCAAATAATCGGAACATTGATGCGACAAGTTGCTTTCTCAGGGTCACGATTCCGGCGGCATCTGCCCCCGAGGATGAAGCACAAGTGTCAGAAAAGTACCTGTACAACTGGAGCGTTGAAGAGCTCGTACAGTTCTATACGTTAAAGACCGAAATCGCGGTCGTAGATCGGGCGCATCCACGTCGCAAGACAAAGATTGCTAAGGTAGGAAATTCTGAATGAATCGAACTCCTGGTTTCTTGGGTGAGCGTTTAGTCCAAGCGAGAGAAGCGAGACTGCTTACGGCTACATCTCTGGCGGAGATGATTGGAGTAAGAAGTGCGAACATTTCCCATTACGAACATGGCAAACAATCGCCGAGTCCCGAAGTAATGGAGAAGATTGCCCAGATCCTTAATCAGCCGGTCGCATTCTTTATGAGGCCTATGCCGAAGCACGATCAGGAGCTTTGGTGGAGATCGATGACCTCGGCAACAAAAGGCGCTAGGGCAAGGGCTAAAGCTCGTCACAGTTGGTTGCGGGAGGTAGTGTCTTATTTATCTGATTACGTTGATTTTCCTAACGTCAGCATTCCAGACTTTCATCTTACTGGTGACGTTCAGGCAATCACAGATGACATGATCGAAGACATTGCTATGCAGTGCAGTTAGATCGCGCCATGACGCTTCGCACGAACTTGGGCACCTAATCCTTCACCGCAATGTTGACGTTAAGAATATTCGCAACTCAGCATTATTCAAGCTGATTGAAACTCAGGCGCACCGTTTCGCTGCTGCTTTTAATCTGCCAGCCAAGGGATTCTCGGATCAGTTGTGGGCTCCTACCCTGGATGCTTTTCTTGCGCTCAAACCGCACTGGAAGGTCTCTATTGCTGGAATGATCAAGCGCTGCGAACAACTTGGCATATTGAGCGAGGAGCAGGGTCGCAGGTCCTGGATAAACATGAATCGGCGTGGTTGGCGAACGGAAGAACCTTTAGATTCCAGAATTGTTGCCGAGAAACCTCGCCTTCTCAGGCGATGTTTTGAATTGCTCGTGGATGAGGGTATTAAGTCTCAAGAGCAGATCGTGAGTGATCTTGCGTTGAATGCCAGAGATATCGAGGCCCTAGCATGCCTGGATTCTGGTTATCTGTCTTCCGACAATAAACGCGTTGCGACAATGCCCCAATTAAAAGAACAATTAAAAACACACACGACAGGCAACTTGCTTAGATTTGTGCCGCCCCGGAAGGCCTAATCTTCCCACCGCGCTTTAGCTGCTTTTTTTGCTATTGCAGTAAGTTCGGCGGGGGTCAATTTCTTGGCTCTCGCCTTACCGCCAACCTTACCTCCCAGCTTACCTAGTGCAACAGCCGCCGGATTTTTACCTTTGTCTCTGTCTGCGAGGGCAGACCCGTCCAGCCTTTCCCCAATGGAACGCTCAACCACGCTTCTAGCGATGGTGGCAAAGTCGTGGTCTTTAGCCGAACGCTTTTTCTTCATGCCATCCATCCTGCCACATCCCGCTACACTCCGTCACCCACCGTGGATTTCAAACTGACCCACTGCCCCTTTTTTAGATCTCTTTCCTTTTAGAGGAGTATGTGTTTGTAGGGCCGCCCTCGCCCGTTGGCAGGGATCAATTAATGATGTCGCCAACAGCATACCCGGCTAAATTGACCTTACTCACACAGAACTTAGGCACTTGAACGAGATCTTATCGCTCCGCAACACTCTCACCTACAACAATGAAGCAAGCATTGATGTGGTTACGCTGGAAAAATCGCGAGATTCATGTCGATGCATTCTCGATATCTTGATTATTGGCCAATCTGCAAGCAGCACGACTGGATAACGCCTGCATAGATAAATTTTTTGACTTTCAGCAGTTTGAGGCCTAATTTCTTTAGGCGTTAATCCCATGGTGTCGACTTCTGAATCGCGTAGATCTAAACTTTTTGCAATCGGCACCCGGCTAAATCCCTTTTCTCTGTAACGCGTTCCGCACACTTATTAAATTTTCCCGTTATCGAGCAGGCTTACGCATTAGGGCCGAGTTCTTAGAGTTCGATGGTAACGGACAGCCTTCGGCCTCAAAAGTCAGGTTCAGCATCGATTAGGAGAGCAAATGAAAGCTTCGGACGCCACTCTACAAACGACTCTCAATACCGCCTATCAGTATGTCATCCCGGTATTCCAGCGGTATTACTCATGGAAAGAGAAAGACTGGCAGCAGCTTTGGAATGATGTAGTTGAGCTTCTCGAGCCCGAGAACAAGGACCGGAATCATTTCATGGGAGCCCTAGTGCTTGTGCCCGGCGAAAATATGCCCAAGCAAGTTCCGACTTACTACGTGATTGATGGACAGCAAAGACTTGTCACCCTTTCAGTATTTCTTTGTGCGCTGCGGGTTTTGGCGACTAAAGCTGGGACTACACAAATCGTTCAAGAAATCACCGATTCTTATTTATTACACCCTCATCGACAGGGATTTCAACGATTTCGCGTTTATCCGAGACAGCGCGACCGCGATGCCTACCTACATGCTGTCCTTCAGGACGGCGTGCCGCAAGCCGGTATTACCGGCGCACTGGAGTTCTTTATTAACCGAATCGAGGAGGCGATAGCGGAAGGGGTATCACTCTTTGATTTATATAATGCCATTACTTCGCGCCTGGATTTTGTCCATATTACGCTTAAGGGAGAAAACCCGTACGGAATCTTTAAAAGCCTCAATTCTACTGGTGTTGAGCTAAGCGAAGCGGACTTGATTAGGAATTTCTTCTTTATGGGAGTCCCCACCGCTGAGCAAGACGACTTCGATGATACTTTGTGGGCACCATTGGAGAATAAGTTTTCTATGGACGGCGGCGGCCTTGACGGCACCTTATTCTCTGAATTTCTGCGCCACTTTTTGATGTCTGACGGCCAATATGTCAGTCCGAAATCAACTTTTCAGGAATTTGAAGCCACCTACAGAGATCGACTAGACGCCAGGCAGCTGGCAAATACGGAAGGCTTTTCGTGTCTGCTTGCAACGCAGTTAAGAACGACCCTGTCTCTGATCTTGATACTTTTTACTTCGAGCGAGGATTCCCGTCGGACGATAGATTTATAGAATCTTTTCCAGAGTTTCCGCTTTACGACAGATACGGCGCCGCTGCTCTTGCGGAATTGGAAAAGAGTTTCGGGCACAAAGAAATGCCAGTAGTAACCAGCGCTCAAGTTGAACATGTGATGCCTCAAACACTGACAGAACAATGGAGAAACGACTTAGGCAGTAACTGGCAAACCGTCTACGACCACTGGATAGACACGCCTGGCAACTTGACCCTAACAAATTACAACCCTGAATTATCAAATCGAAGCTTTGCCGAAAAACGCGATGGCTTTGATTCAGTCCCGGGATATAAGCAAAGCAACTATCAGCTATCAAAGTCAATGCTCGTCGTAGACTGCTGGAATGAGAGCCAGATTAAGCAGCGAGGCAAAGCTCTCGCCGCCAAGGCGTTATTGATTTGGCGCGGCTCAAGTCATCAGGATGAACTGCAGAATAATGCTGTTTTGACCAATGGGAACCCATACCGCGCGGGCTCTGCCATTCATGATCTATACTCCGCTCTTTCAGATGGAGAATGGCACTCTTTACAAGAACTTAAGACCGTTGCGGCTGAAAGAGCGAATGTTGCTTCCAGGATCAGACAATTGGAAAGAGGGGGCATAAAACGCAACCGCTGGAGACTCGAAAAGCAGAATGGAAAAATCCGTGCAGTTTTTTTCTCGGTGGCGACTGAATGACGTTGTTGAGACCATCATCGTTATCAAGGATCCCGTCGGCGGAGCGATGCTCAAGAGGAGCCCCTCCGCTGCTTAGTGAGTCTTTACCATTAAGTCCATTGCGCGCCGGCTGATTGCGTTTCCTCCGCCGCGTTTCGGCGGCGAATATTTGATTTAATCGCACCGACGGTAACGAACAGGATTGGATCCAGAATGGTAGGTCACGCCATCCCTCTGATTGAGTAGCGTTCTCGCGCAACATGAGCATTGCCGGCAAGTGACTAAATTCTGCGTGCCTGCCTCAGTTCTGCTTTTTGCTTATCTCTCTTATTCGGCGGGGCCGGTCGTACCGGTTTAAACAAAATTGAGACAGGAGTCTTGCCAGTCTCGTCGGTCAGCGTCAGGCGAACGCCGCAATCGCATCATGGAAGCTCTTAGGCTTGTATTGTTCCCAATCTTCCTCACGTACAAATAGCGACTTGTACTGCTGGCCGCCATCAAGCGCGGAAGCGTCCACGCACCATTGCTTCAGACGATCCTGCTTGCCTGGATCGTTCACATCTTCACGGCCCTTCGTCTCCACAATCCACATATCGTCGTTATGAAAGCGGACGAAGAAGTCCGGTGTGTATGTCGAGATGTCACCGTTTGCCTTCACGTAGTCGAGCTTGAATCCTACCGCCATATAGTTCTTTGCGAATGCTTTCACGTCGTCGCACTTGGCCAAGAACGCGGCAAAATCCAACTCCAAGCGGCTATCGCCCACAGTGCGGTTGAAGAGGCTCTTCTCGGAGATGACGTAACTCTGGTCCTTCACAACGAACGGCCGCGTGTCCCGCAGCTTGATTCGGTCGCGAATCTCCGCATCTCCCTTCTGTCGGACGGTCAGTTTGTTGATCGCCTTTTTAAATCCCTCAAGGATCGCCCTCGAAGCCTCTATCTCGGAAAGGTTCCGCAGCGTGTTTGCATCCTCCAGGTC
>JAIVJG010000058.1 GCA_020200155.1 Acidobacteriota bacterium
AAGCCTTAAACATAAGAATCATGGTTTCAATCGTGGGCGGCATAACAAGTCATTCAACGGGACGCGCCATCAGCAAGCCTTTTATCTTCGACGTTGAATGCGCGCCCGTTAATTCCAGCGTTAGATCGCAACAAGTAGCCTGTTCTGTAAGGTGAGAAAAGATGAATGATCCTGTTCGCGAGTTTTGTCGCCAAAAGGGATATGCGGATTTCGTTATTGCAGGGGGGTTGGATTATCTCATTCCTACATGGGAACGCATCGTTGATTCTGTTGTGAAAGGTGAGCCTCAGTGCCAAGACGGCTACTTGAAGGACATGGATACCCGCCAGATTATCGCTGAGGTGCTTCCCATTGCTTCAGAATCTCAGAGAGCAACGATTCTTGACCGCTTAGAAGTTGCTGATGAACGAATGCATGCCGCTGTTGTTCGAACGCAAGAGTGTATCTGGGGCGAAGAGAATGCTGAAAAATATGGCTGGAACCGAGAAGAACAGTGGTGGTATTTCACGCGGTCAAAGAATGTTGAATCTGATTGGCGCACGTTCTAACTCTCGGTTCGGGTTGCGTTCTAACAACGGCATGCACCCGACCGCGAACAGCGCGGCTCTCAAGCGCAAGACTTGGCCGTGCCGAGGTTTGCGTTACGCGCATCCAACCGAAGAACATCAATTCAACGCGATGAAGAAGATGGAAGCTTACCGTGCAGAAAAAAGCGAAAAACGCGCATAGCTGCAAAAAGGTTACTACATTTCCTACTACATCGCCTTTTTAGCGACATCCGCACATTACTTGTAAACTATTGAAAGGAAAGAAGGCGGCGGTCGGAATCGAACCGACGAATAAAGGTTTTGCAGACCTCTGCCTTACCACTTGGCTACGCCGCCGGAAAGCAATGCTGAATGATGAATGCGGAATGATGAATGAAAGAAAATTCATCACTCACCATTCCGCATTCATCATTTCTCGAAGCGGGAGACGAGATTTGAACTCGCGACTTCGACCTTGGCAAGGTCGCACTCTACCACTGAGTTACTCCCGCGCTGCGTGAGTAGAGATTTTACAGATTCGGCTTACCTTGTCAAGCGAGGGGTCTGGATACGTATCACTTCAACAGGTTTCCACTTTGCATGGCGGCCCAAGCTTTGTTGCCCTCCGGCCTTCGACGTGCTCGTGTCAATTATTTCTTTCATTCCGTCCAGCGTCGCTTTTTGAATTTCGCGTCCGTCCAGAAATTGCGGAGGAGTTCGATGCGTGGGGCGGGTGCGTGGCCTGCGTCGTCGGGTGGCGGGAGGATGACGCTGATTACGTCGTAGCGAGAGGGCGCGCCGGTGAGTCCGAGGAGCCGGCGGTAGGCGCGGGCAGCGCGGGAGATTTGGCGCTGCTTGCGTAGGTCTACGTTGGCTTCGGGCGCGGCGAACCAGTCAGAGCGGCGTGTCTTGACCTCGACGAAGCAGAGGGTCGTGCCTTCGTAGGCGACGAGGTCAATCTCGGCCTGCACTACCGCGCCGCGCAGGCTGCGCCCAACGCCGAGCTTGAAATTCGCCGCCACCAGTTTATAGCCGGCGCGTCTTAAAAAGTCCGCCGCCAGTTCCTCGCCGCGCCTGCCGAGTTCCAGATGGGGAGCGAGCGCGGGCACGCGTCGCAACGTCTCGCCGCCGCGCGTCCTGTTCAGGATTCGACCGGGGAAGTTAAGCCAGCGCATCGTTTTGATGTGTTGCGAGAGCCGGGCATCTCCAAAAGTGACGGGGCGGCGTTGGAGTTGGGAGATGTCGTTTCGCGTGCAGGGTATCCGTTCGGCGCGCGTGCTGCAAGTCCTGGCTGCGAGTCTTGGTTGAAAGACCCTCCTTGCGAGCGGCTCGTGCCGCAAGCTACACTCTGTTAGTGCCCGTCGTAAATTGATTTCTTATCCAACTCAGCGAAGCCGGCGAGTGCGTTTAGAGTGCTCGCGGGCATGGCAGCCGACGGGAGTGCGCGGGCGCGTGGATTGTGACGGCTATGACGACAGGTGAAATTAACACGGCGGAAGATCAGTCCACGCAGGCGAAAGTTGAGACGGCGGTGTTGCCGCTGGTCGCTATCGTCGGGCGTCCGAACGTGGGCAAATCCACGCTCTTTAACCGGCTGGTGGGCGAGCGACGCTCCATCGTCGGCGACGAGCCGGGCATCACGCGCGACCGCATCTACGGCGAGGCGGAGTGGGCCGGGCGTCGCTTCTCGATTGTCGACACGGGCGGCATCGTGCCCGACGACGACGCGTTGATTCCGTCGAACATTCTGAAGCAGGCTGAGTTCGCCATCAGCGAGGCCGTCGCGCTGGTGTGGGTCGTGGACACGCGCGCCGGGCTGACACCGCTCGACGAAGAGTTGGCTCGCCTGCTGCGAACGACGGGCAAGACCGTCCTCGTCGCCGCGAACAAGGCGGACGCCGTCAGGCTCGAAGCGCACGCGGGCGAGTTTCATCGCTTCGGTTACGAGGATGTCATCCCGCTCTCGGCGGAACAGGGCGACGGCGTCGCCGAACTGCTCGATGCGGTCGTCCAGCACTTGCCGGAGAGAGAAGAGAAGCAGGACGGAGTCGCTGATGGGAGCGAGGGGACGGCGCGGCGCGAGGTGAGGCTGGCGATTATCGGTCGCCCGAACGTTGGCAAATCTTCGCTGCTCAATCGTCTGCTCGGAGAGGATCGCGTCATCGTCTCGCCAGTCGCGGGCACGACGCGCGACGCTGTGGACACTTTGCTCGAACAGGACGGCCACGCCTTCCGCCTGATTGACACGGCGGGCATACGACGCAAAGGCAAGACGGACGAGATGGCCGAAAAGCTTTCGGTCTTGATGGCGCGGCGCAGCCTTGAGCGCGCGGACGTGGCCGTCGTCGTCGTGGACGCGACGGAGGGCGTCGTCGCGCTCGACGCGCACATCGCGGGCTACGCGGTTGACGCAGGCTGCTCCGTCATCATCGCCGTCAACAAGTGGGACGCCGTGCCGGACAAGTTGACGGGCACGCCCGCCGCCTTCGAGCGCGACCTGCGCGACATGATGAAGTTCCTCGACTACGCGCCCGTCGTCACCATCTCGGCGTTGAAGGGGCAGCGCGTGGAGCGGCTTCTCCCGCTCGCACTGCGCGCCAACGAAGCGCGCAACCGGCGCATCACGACTTCGCAACTCAACGATTTTTTCCAGCGTGTGATTGACAGCCCACGCGCGCCGACCGCGCCCGCGCCGGTCAAAGGCGGACGCTCGCGCCTGCACGTGCAGTACGTCACGCAGGTGGGCGTGCGCCCGCCGCGCTTCGTCGTCTTTACCGCAGGCGGCAGGGCGGGGCTGCATTTTTCCTACGAGCGATACCTGCAAAATCGCCTGCGCGAAGAGTTCGACTTTTTCGCCACCCCCTTACGTATCATTGAGCGACACAAGAAGAGAAGCTAGAAGCTTGAGACTTGAGGCCGGTAAGAAGCAAACAACAGCTTACAGTCTCAAGCCTCCAGCCCCGTTTGCTTATGCCTGACATCGCGGACTTCATGGCACTGTTCGAGCATACGAGCGACCCGGCTCTCGTGGTTGACGAGCCGGCGGGACGCGTGCTGGCGTCGAACCTCGCCTTCGCCGCGCTGGCCGCGTGGCCTTCCGCTTCGCTCGCGGGCACGGAACTGAATTCGCTCTTTGTGCTGGACGGCGAAGGCGAGACGGGCGAGCGCGCGACGCTGTGCGTGGGCGGCGGCGAGGGCCGCGTGAGCGTTCGGCTGGAAAAGTACCCGTGTCGCTGGGATGGAGAGAGCGCCTGCCTCTATCTCGTGCGCGAATCTCGCGCGGCGGGCGAAGAGGGACCTGCGGAGCGTGAAGCGGATCGTCTGAACGCGCTGCTCGATTATCTTCACGAGGCGAGCGAACAGCTTGAAGTCGTCAATCGCATCGTCGCAGCCGTCAACGCCAGCCGCACCATCGAAGAAGTCTTCAGCCTGGCGAGCGAGCAGATGCGTTCGCTTCTTTCTTTCGACCGCGCCTCGATTGCGCTGTGCGAGGAAGACGGTGAGCACCTGCGCGTCTTCGCGCTGTCGGGCGAGAAGGCAGGCTCGCTCTCGTTGGGCGCAGTCGGGCGTATGCGCGGCTCCGTTACCGAGACGGCCTTGAACGAGCGCCGCATGATCGTCATCCCGGAGCTACTGGCCGAGACGCGCTTCAACGCATACAGAGATTTGGAGCGCGAAGGGTTTCGTTCCGCCGTCTGCGTGCCGCTCTTTTCGACGCACAGGGCGGTCGGCAGTCTCAACCTGACGAGCCGCTCGCCGGAGGCTTACCGTCGCAAGCACCTGCTCGCGCTCGAACGCCTCGCGCCGCCGCTCGCGCTGGCGATAGAGAAGGTGCTGCTGCTCGAAGAGGCCGAGCGGCGCTCGCGCGAGATGGAGGCTGCCGCGCGTCGCGAGGAACTTTCGGGCCGCATCGGTCGCCACCTCGCAAGCTCGCTTGATGCCTCGTCCGTTTTGCAGGAGACGGTCGAGACGCTTGGGCATGCCTTTGAAGTCGAGCGCTGCCACATCACACTGTTCGGCGGCGAGGACGGGCGGGACGCGGCGGTGCATTATGAATATCGCGCACGCGCCGACGTGCTCAGCCTGCGCGACGAATCCTGCGCGCCTTTGCGGACGGGTCGCCACGCGCGGCACGTGCTTGAGTCCGAAGAGTCCGTACCGCTCTGTAACGTCGCCGAAGCAGAGCGCGACGAGTTGATCGAACTCTACGAGCGGCTCAGGGTTCAGTCGGTGCTCGCCGCTCCCGTGCACGACGGCGGACAGCACGTCGGCCTGCTGGAGTTGCACGACTGCTACCGCGCTCGCGTGTGGACACAAGAGGAGCAGAAACTTTTGTGCATGGTGGCGGCGCAGGTGTCCGTCGCGCTGACGAACGCGCAGTTGTTCGAGGCCAGCCGCGACCGCAACGAGGAACTGCGCGGCCTCTTCGAGATTTCCCGCACCTTCTCGACGCTAACCGATACTTCCGAAATCAGCGGACGACTGGCGCGCTCCATCGCCAAGCTCGTCGGCGGAACGATGTGCCTGATCGCCACCTACGACCGGCGACACCACACCGTCCGCGCCGAAGCGCCGGGCTATCACACGCCGCCGGAGTTGATCCGCGAGTTTCGCTTCACGCTCGACAAGGAACAGGCGCTCGCGCCCGTCTACCTGACCGGCGAGTCGTTTCTCTCTAACGACCCGGCCCACGACACGCGCCTGAATCGCAATTTCGTCAAACGCTGGGGCATCACCTCTGCGCTCAGCGTGCCGATGAAACTCAAGCAGGAACTGATCGGCTTCATCTACGTCGCCAACCGCGCGGGCGGCTTCAGTGATCGCGGCCTGCGCCTGCTCGAAATCTTCGCCGCGCAGGCCGCCGAAACCATCGTCAACGCGCGGCTCTTCCAGACCATACAGGCACAGGCCGAGCGCGAGGCCGTCGTCAATCGCCTGCTGCTCTCTTTGCAGCGCAGCGGCGAGCCGCGCGAGAAGGTTCAGTCGGTCATCGAACGCATCGGAGAGGTGCTGGAACTCGACCGCTGCGTCGCCGTGCTCTTCGCCGACGGCGAGCACGAGGATTACTGCGGCGAGTGGTGCGCCGACGGCGTCGAGGCCGTCAGCGAACGGCTCGACGTGCGCGAGCGTTCGCCCATCCGCTACGCGCTGAGCACGACGCGCCGCCCCATCTACGCCGCCGACGTGCGTCGGCATCCGCTCGCCGCCGGCAATGAAGACCTCATCGAGCAGACGCAACTACAAAGCCTGCTCGTCGTGCCGATCATGCACCTGGGCCGCGTCATCGGCTCGATCAGCGCGCACCAGACGCGCCGGCAAAGGAACTGGGCCGAGGACGACATTGACCTGATGATGGCCGTCGCCACGCACGTCGGCGCGACGCTCGAAAACGCGCGGCTGATTACCGAACTGCGTGAAGCCAATCGCCTCAAGGACGAGTTTCTCGCCATGCTCTCGCACGAGCTACGCACGCCGCTGACGGCCATCACCGGCTGGGTTGATATTCTGGGCGAAAGCGAGGCGCTCGCGCTCGACAGTGACCTCGCCGACGGTGTCGAAGTGATCCGCGCCTCGGCCACGTCGCTGACGCAGTTAATCACAGACCTCCTCGACCTCTCGCGCATCCAGCGCGGAGTGTTGCGTCTTGAGCGACAGTCCTTCGACATCAACCAGATTGTCACGAACGCCGCGCGCAACGTGCGTCAGGCAGCGATTGCGCGAAGGCTCGATGTGCGTATGGAGTTGGCGGAAAATCTGCCGCCGACCATCGCCGACCCGCAACGCATCCAGCAAGTGCTCTGGAATCTTCTCTCGAACGCCATCAAGTTTACGCCCGAAGGCGGATACGTCACCGCGCAGACGCGCCTGCGCGACAGAGGCGTGGCGAACGATGCTGAGTCCTCAGCGGTGCGCCGCGCGCAGTGGATCGAGATCGAAGTGGCGGACACGGGCGAAGGCATTGCGCCGGAATTCCTGCCCTTCATCTGGGATCGCTTCCGGCAGGCCGACAGTTCCGCCACGCGGCGGCATGGGGGACTGGGCATCGGCCTCTCGCTCGTCAAGGAACTCGTCGAGGCGCATGGCGGTCAGGTGGAAGCTTTCAGCGACGGGCACGGCGCGAGGTTCACGGTGCGCCTGCCGGTCATCGAAGTTGAGGAGTGGCTTGAAAATGAGCCGAGCTTCGAGTCGCCGCGCCGCGCGGGGGATGCCGAAGCGGGCGAGTTCAATTAAAATCCTTACATGACTTTTCCCTCGACCTTCGACAGAGGGTTTCCCAACAACAATGATGAATAGAGCGCTCGACTGGCAGGTCACTGCCCGCGAGGGCGAGGCGCGCACAGGCGTCTTACGGACGCGACGGGGCGTTATCGAGACGCCGGTCTTCATGCCCGTCGGCACGCTCGGCTCCGTCAAGGGCGTGCGCTTCGAGGCGCTCGAAGCCGAAGATTTGGACGCGCGCATTATCCTCGGCAACACATATCACCTGTGGCTGCGGCCCGGCGCTGAAACCATCAGGGCGTGCGGCGGCCTCCACCGCTTCACGGGTTGGGAGCGGGCGATGCTGACGGATTCGGGCGGCTTCCAGGTGTGGAGCCTCGGCCACCTCCGGCGCGTCTCGGAAGACGGCGTGGAGTTTCGCTCGCACCTCGACGGCCAGCTCTGTTTTCTCTCGCCGGAGGTCTCGATGGAAGTGCAGGCGGCGCTCGGCGCGGAGATCGTGATGGCCTTCGACGAGTGCCCGCCCGGCGAAGCGACGCACGAGCAGGCACGCGTCTCTCTGGAATTGACGGCGCGCTGGGCGCGTCGCTCGCGCGCGAGGTTCGACGAATTGCAAAGTGAAGGCGCGGAGACGGGCCGCGTCGGAGAGGGAGTTGAGAGTGGCACGAGCGGCACGCAGGCGCTCTTCGGCATCGTGCAGGGCGCGACCCACGTGAATTTGAGGCGCGAGAGTCTGGCGCGGACAATCGAAGTGGGGTTTGACGGCTACGCCATCGGGGGCTTGAGCGTGGGCGAAGAGAAGCGCGTGATGTATGAGGTGGTGGAAGAAATCGCGCCGCTGATGCCTTCGGAGCGTCCCCGTTACCTGATGGGCGTGGGGACGCCGGAAGACCTCGTCGAGTGTGTCGCGCGCGGCGTGGACATGTTCGACTGCGTGCTCCCGACGCGCAACGGTCGGACGGGACAGGCGTTCACTTCGCGCGGCAAACTCAACATCAAAAACGCGCGCTGGGCGACTGATACGAAGCCGCTCGACGAGCATTGCGCGTGCACGGTCTGCCGCCGCCACACGCGTGCTTACCTGCGCCATTTGTTCGTCACGGGAGAGATGCTGGCGAGCATCCTGCTGACGCATCACAATCTGGCCTTCTTCCTTGACACCATGCGGCGCGTGAGGCAAGCTATCCGGTCTGGCGAATACACACGATTTAGGCGGGAGTTCCTTGAGAGAATCAACGCCGGCGTCGAGTAAGTCTCATGTCCCATCGGAGCAATTAATCGCTCAAAACCGCGCCCGAATGTCGGCTGCAAGGTGTGCGCCGGGAAGCTTCGCCGGAGCCGGCGGTCATTTCTTAATGCTCGTTAAGATACTTCTGACTTTAAGTCTTGAATCTGAAATCTGATGATTACACTAGCTCTTCTACAAAACCCGCCAAGCGGAATTACCTCCTTCATCGGAAGTCCAGTGATGATGATGGTGCTGATCTTCGGCGTCTTCTATTTTTTGATGATCGTGCCCCAGCGCCGCCGTCAAAAAGAACTGCAAGCGACCATCGCGCAGTTGAAGGCGGGCGACCGCATCATCACGACGGGCGGGATTCTGGCGACCGTGACCTCCGTGCGCGAGAAATCCCTGCTCATCAGGAGCGCCGACAAATCAATTCTCGAAATCTCGCGCACCGCCGTCGCC
>JAIVJG010000226.1 GCA_020200155.1 Acidobacteriota bacterium
GCGGCGACCTCTTGATGGACTTCTCCGGCGCGGGCGGCGCTCCGATGACAGCCGCGCTGACCGTCCTCGGCAGCGTCACCGTCAATAGCGGCGGCAGTCTCCACCTCTCCACATCGAGCGGCGGCGACCTGCACCTGCAAGGCGACTTCACCAACGGCAACGGCATCACCAGCTTCGTGCACAACAACCGCTCCGTCTTCTTCGAGGGCGGCAACAACGAGACCATCACGGATGGTAGCGGCACGCTGACCATGCCATATGTCCGCATCAACAAGACCGGCAACACCGTCGCGCTCGGCTCGAACCTGACCACGCTCGGCACAAACGGCGGCGACTCCATCCAGTTCACCGGCGCGACGAGCACGCTCACACTGAGCGGCAAGACGCTGACGCTCGGCTCGACCGTCGGCACACCGCCCGCAGGCTCCGGCCTCTCCGGCGACACCGCCGCGACGCTCTCCCTACAGGACGGCGGCACGACGGGCGCGATGGGCACGCTCGCTTTCGTCACCGGCGGCCAGAACCTCGGCACGCTGACCATCAACCGCACAGGCACGTCTGCCTCCGCCACCTTCGGCTCGGACGTGACCGTGAACGGCACGCTCAACCTGACGAGCGGCGACATCAACATGTCGGGCACAAACACTCTGACGATGCCCAAGACCGCCGCGACGACGGGCAACACCGATGTCGTCGGCAACGTCCGTCGCACAGGCTTCGTCAACGGACTCGCCGCGACCGACGCCGAGAGCTTCGGCAATCCGAACAACCAGATTAGTTTCCAGACCGGCACGCCGCCCCCGGACGTGACCGTCAGCCTCGCCAAGTCGAGGCCGACCGGCAACGGTTTTGGCTTCCCCAACGCCGTCAATCGCACCTACACCATCACGCCCAACGGCGGCACGGGCTACACCGCCACGCTCCGCCTGCACTATCTCGACTCAGACTTGAGCGGCACGCCTGCCGTCGGCGAGGAAGCTGCCCTCGACTTCTGGCGCTTCAGCGGCACGACTTGGCAGCGCGTCTCCAAAGTGACCGCCGACCCCGCGACGGGCAACTGGATCGAGTCGCCCGCCGTCACGCAGTTCTCGCCGTGGACGATGGCCGCCACGCCGCTCGCGCCGACCGTCGCGCGCCTGCGCGATTTCCACGCCACCGCTTATCAGGGCGGCACCGTCATCGAATGGCAGACGCAGTACGAGGTGGATAATCTCGGCTTCAACATCTATCGAGAGGACGCGGGCGGTAAGCGCGTCCCCGTCAACTCTTCGCTCGTCGCAGGCAGCGCGCTCGCCGTCGGGACACACACACTGCTCGGCGCGGGCAACGCCTACACTTGGGTTGACCGCGCGGGCACAGCCTCTTCGCGCTACTGGCTCGAAGACATCAACACGGATGGCAAGGCGACTCTCAACGGCCCCTTCACGTCCGCTTCGGCGGGCAAGGGTTGGCGTGCGCCTTCGAGCCAACCGGCCATCCTGCTCAGCCAACTCGGCACGGATGCCGCCACGCGCGACGCGCAGCATCAATGGTCTGCGCCGTCGGTAAGCGTTTCCGCCGCGCCCGCCGCGCGTTCCTTCAAGGCTCGCGCGTCTTCGCCCACCGCCGACGTGCAGCGCTCGCTCGCTTCCGGCGCTGCCGTCAAGCTGTCTGTCACCAGGAGCGGCTGGTATCGCGTCACGCACGCGCAACTCGAAGCCGCAGGTCTCAGCACAGACGTTGACCCCGCGCGTCTCCAACTCTACGTCGAAGGCGTCGAGCAGCCGATTCGCGTCAACAACGCGAACGCCTGGGAAAAGAGCGGCTCGCTTGAGTTCTACGGCGACGGTCTGGACACGACCGCCACCGGCACGCACGTCTACTGGCTTATCGAAGGCCAGTCGGCGGGTCGTCGTCTCGGCTCACAGGCTAACGCTCCTGTCGCGCAGCCTCCCGCCGAAGGCGACGACACGACGACGACGGGCGAAAGCGTCGGGATCACACCCGTTGACGAAGACCCGGACGCCGGACAGAAGAGTTTCGCTTATACAGTCGAGCGCAGAGACCGCACCATCTATTACTCTTCGCTCGCCAACGGCGAGACGGAAAACTTCTTCGGACGCGTCGTCAGCTCGACGCCGGGCACGCAGGCCCTGACCGTTCGCAGCCTCGAACAGTTGGACAGCAATCAGGCGCGGCTCGAAGTCGCTCTGCAAGGCGTCACCGCCACGACGCACACCGTCAACGTCTCCATCAACGGGACGAACATCGGCACGCTTGAATTCGCTGGACGCGAGCACAAGACCGCCAAGTTCCTCGTCGAGTCCTGGATGATGCACGAGGGCGACAACCTCATTGAGTTGACTTCGAGCAAATCGGGCGACGTGAGTCTGACGGATTACCTGCGGCTCACTTATCAACGCCTCTACCGCGCCGACGCCGATGCGCTGCGCTTCATAGCCAACGGCGGCGCAACGGTGCGCGTCGCGGGCTTCACCTCGGCCAACGTCCGCATCGTGGACATCACCGACCCGCAGAACACCTCGGAACTGCCCGTCAGCGTCGCCACGTCCAACGAGAAAGGCGACGGCTGGACGGCGACCGTGCAGGCCGACAGCAGCACGACGCCGCGCACGCTCTACGCCTTCGCCGACAACCGCGTCGCCGAAGTCGCAGGCGTGAGCGCCAACCAGCCCTCCGACTGGCATGCCAGCCGCGAGACGGACTTCGTCATCGTCACGCACGGCTCGTTCACACAGGCCGTCGCACCGCTCGCCGCCAAACGCGAGGCCGAAGGTCTGAAGACGACTGTTCTGGACGTGGAAGACCTCTATGATGAATTCTCCTACGGCGAACATTCGCCGCAGGCCGTCAAGGACTTCCTACAGTGGACGACGACGAACTGGCAGCGTGCGCCGCGCTACGTCCTTCTGGTCGGCGACGGCAGCTACGACCCGCGCAACCACACCGGAGCCGGCTCGTTCGATCTCGTGCCCACGAAGCTCATTGACACGCAGCAGATGGAGACGGCCTCCGACAACTGGTACGCGGACTTCAACAACGACGGGCTGGCCGAGATGTCCGTCGGTCGCCTGCCCGTGCGAACGATTGAAGAGGCCACGCTCGTGCTCAACAAGATCGCGCAGCACACGCCCGACGCCGCGCCGTCTTCCGCCGTGCTGGTCGCCGACCGCAACGGCTCCGACGGCTACAGCTTCGAGTCCGCCACCGATTCCGTGCAAAGTCTGCTGCCCGGCACAATCTCCGTCTCGCGCATCAATCGCGGCGCGCAGTCCGGCGATGCGGTGCGTAATCAGATTGTCGGCGCGATCAACAACGGCCCGTCAATCGTCAACTGGATGGGCCACGGCTCAATCAACGTCTGGACGGGCGACGGCCTGCTCCGCAGCCAGGACGCGTCGGCTCTCACCAACGGTGGCCGCCTGCCGCTCTTCGTGATGATGACGTGCCTTAACGGCTACTATCAAGACCCGTCGCTCGACAGCCTCTCGGAGTCGCTGCTCAAGGCAGGGCAGGGCGGCGCGCTCGCCGTCTGGACTTCGACCGGCATGACCGAGCCGGAGGGACAGGCCGCGATGAACCGCGAACTGTACCGCGCGCTCTTTGCAGACGGCGGCGCGCTGCGCCTCGGCGACGCGATGCAGCGAGCCAGAACAGCCACCTCCGACACGGACGTGCTGCGAACGTGGGTGCTCATCGGCGACCCGACGACGCGCTGGCGCTGAAGTCGGATTGGACGGAAAAGTTAAGCGAGTGTGCCGGCGGGCGGTTGTAAGGGAACGCCCGCCGGCAGCACCAGCCGCGCTCCTCGCCGGGTGGTGCCGGTTTATGGTAAGAGTCGCTGTTTCGGCGTATATTTGGCGTATATGTTGAAACAAAGCAGGCTCAAGATTTGCTCAACCACTTGCCGTAAGAATCTCCCCGGACAATAGTAAGGAGCCGTCTTTGTGGCCGCCCGCGCTGGTCGCAGTCCCTTCGTGCCGGGAGTTTAAGCAAGCCGGTGTTAAAGTTCTTTCCGGGTTCACGTCGCACGGGCGAGGGGTGCAAGCCCGTCGCTTCAAACGAGCACGCCGCGTGAATTTGTTTTGACAGAAGCAGTACGCCGCCTCGCGTGAGAGGTTTCCCCTACGGGGGTTATGGCGTGACCGCCGCCGCCGTAGCCTTCGATCAAAAAACGTGCGCGGGTGGACACGCGGTTGCGGAGCTATACCCGCAGGCCGAGACGGAAGAAATTTTATGGACGCGAAGAAGACGGGGAAGAAAAAGAAGAACAACGCGCTCGTCGTCTGCCGCGACGGCAAGGAGTTCTGGACGACGCAGAAACAATTCTGGCAGTGGGTCAGGGACGGCGTCGTGGCGCAGACCGGCGACGCCCCGCTCGCCGGAGAGTTTTTGCGCGAGCACGAAGAGTTGCTGGTCGTCATCAGCAACACCGTGCTCGATCTGGGCCGCCCGAACCACATGCGCGAGGCGCTGCGGGCGCGGCGTCTGGGCTTGGGAAAGAGATAAGACCGCGCCACCGGCGCAACGAAGTTAATGCCATGAAAGACCAACGCGAAATCATCAAAGGGACTGCCAAAGTGTTTGACCTTGAGAGGGGCACGCAAGGCAGCCCCGCGCTCCCGCCGCCCGTCGGCCTCTACGGGGGAGACTCCGACGAGGGCGTCCACCTGCGCGACTACTGGCGCGCGGTACGCAAGCGTCTCTGGCTCGTCGCAGGCGTCGTCGTCATCGTCACGCTGCTGGCGGCCATCTACGTCGCGCGCCAGCCGGACGTGTACGTCGCGCAGACGCGCGTGCAGGTTGACCTCGAAAGCGCAGGCGCTGGACTCTCCAAGTCGCAGTCCGTGATTATCAACAACCCGACGACCGACCCGACCTACTTCAACACGCAGTTGCAAATCCTGACCAGTCCCGGCCTGCTGCGCCGCGTCGTCAAGACCTTAGACCTCGAACACAATCAGGCGTTCCTCAGCCCGCAGTCCGTGCGCGAGCGCTCGACGTGGCGCGGTGTGCTGAGCGTGTTCGGCCTCGGCGGGAGCAAGACGGCTGCGGGGCAGCAACAACAGGGCGGGTCGAAAGATGAACTGCCGCTGACAAATTCCGTGGCCGCGCCCGTCTCGCGCGACGACCTGACGGCGGCTCGCCGGCTCGCGCCCTTCGTCGGGGCGTTGCAGGCGGGCCTCAAGGTCGAGCCGGTCAAAGAGACGCGCACCGCCGGCTACATCAAAGACACGCGCCTCATAGACGTCAGCTTCCGCCATCCAGACCCGCAGGTCGCAGCCAAGATCGTCAACGCCGTCGCAGACACTTTCGTTCTCGCCAACCTTGAGAAGAAGACCGAGACGAACACCTCTACGGGCGACTTTCTGGCGCAACGCGTCGCAGAGTTGCAGAGCAAAATCATCACGGGCGAAGAACAGTTGTCCAACTACGCGACGAGCCATCAGATACTCTCGCTCACAGGCGACCAGAACATCGTCGTGGATCGCCTCGCCGGCCTCAACCGTCAACTGCTCGAAGCCGAGAACGAGCGCAAGATGAACGAGGCCACTTACCGCGCTGCGCTCGACCCGCGCGCCGCCAACGCGCTCGCCGAAGGAAACAAGCAGACCGGCGACACGCAGGGCAGGCTCGACGTACTCCGGCAAAAGCGCGCGCAGTTGGGCGTCAAGTACGAAGACACTTACCCGGAAGTGATGGAGGTTGACAAGCAGATCGCGGAATTGGAGAGGCAGTTGAAGGCCAGCCGAGGACAGGCCACGGGGACGGCTGTGACGAATCTTGAGACGCGCTATCGCCAGTCACTCGCGCGCGAGCAAAGCCTGCGCGCTGCCCTCGACAAGCAGCGCGGCGAGACGCTGACGCAGAACGAGGCAGGCATCAACTACCGCATCCTTCAACAGGAAATCGAGACCAACAAGAGCCTCCTCGACGGTCTTCTCCAACGCTCGCGCGAAAACGACGTGGTGCTCGCCGGCACGCCCAACAATATCTCCGTCGTTGACTACGCGCTCGCGCCGGAAGCTCCCGTCGGCCCGAAGCGGACGCAGAGCATCTCGCTCGCCTTCCTGCTCTCTCTGGCCTTCGGCGGCGGCCTCGCACTCTTTCTCGAATATCTCAACGACACCGTCCGCTCGTCTGAGGACGTGGAAAATCTGCTGCACCTGCCCGCCCTCTCCGTGATCCCCTCGGCGGGCGGCGCGGCGCGACGACTGCTCACGGGCGCGGGCGGCGGCGCGCTCGGTCGGCGCGGCTTGCTCAAGAGCGGCGTCGAGCACCCGGAACTCCTGCTCGACGCAGACATCCGCTCGCCGCTCGCCGAAGCCTACCGCCATCTTCGCACGCAGGTACTTTTGTCGCGCGCCGGACAGCATCCGCGCACGTTGCTCGTCTCATCAAGTTTGCCGGGCGAGGGCAAGACGACGACGAGCATCAACACGGCACTGAGCCTCGCGCAGACAGGCGCAAGCGTCGTCGTGGTGGACGGCGATTTGCGACGCCCGCGCCTGCATCGCGTCTTCGATCAGGGGAACAGCCGTGGCCTGAGCACCATCCTGTCGAGCGAGATGAGCACCGAAGAGATGCTCGACCTCGTGCATCATCACGAGGCCAGTAACCTTTACCTGCTGACCTCCGGCCCGGTTTCGCCGAGCCCCGCGGAGTTGCTCGGCTCCGAACAGATGCGCCGCCTCATCGCGAGGCTCGAAGGCATGTTCGATCACGTCATCATAGATTCGCCGCCCATCGTCTCTTTCACGGACAGCGTGCTGCTCGCGACGATGGTGGACGGCGTGCTGCTGGTCGTGCAGGGCGGCAAGACTTCGCGCGCACTCGTCCGCCGCTCGAAACAGATTTTGCAGGACGTGGGCGCACGCGTGCTCGGCGTCGTCCTGAACAACGTCACGCTGCACAGGGACGATTACTATTACTACCAGTACTACCACTCTTACTACGAGCCGGAGGCGGGCACGGAAACGCTGGCTTCGGGGACGCGCGGCTGACGCTCTGCTGCCGCTGTCGCCATTGGAATAAATGTGACCAGAGATTTACCACAGAGGACACGGAGGAACACGGAGGAAGGATAATCTCTCCCTGCTGTGTTCCCCTGTGTTCCCTGTGGTGAAACATTCTTCTCGCAAGCCACATTCAACCACAGTTTGCAACGGGCAATGCCCTTCGCTTTTCGATGAACACTTACTTTGCACTTTTCATTATCGCGACTTTCGTGGCTCTCGCCTTAACGCCGCTCGTGCGGCGCGTCTGCGAACGCTTGGGGTGGCTCGATTCTCCGGGCGACGTGCGGCGCGTGCATCGCGAGGCCGTGCCGCGCCTCGGCGGGGTCGCGGTCTTCGCTTCCGTGCTCGTCGCGCTGCTCTCGCTGGCGCTCGTCAACAATTTCGTCACGCGGTCGGTCAACGCCAGCCTGACGCAACTCTTCGAGACGCTCGTGCCCGCCACGCTGATTTTTCTCTTCGGCGTCTACGACGATTTGCGCGGCACGAACGCGCTCGCCAAGTTCGTCGCGCTGGCCGTCTGCGGCACGATCTTTTACGCGCTCGGCGGGCGCATCGAACTGCTCTCCGCGCCTATCTTCGGCTCTCTCCAACTGCCGCAGGCCGTCTCATTCGTCCTGACGCTGGTCTGGATTATCGGCGTCGCCAACGCCTTCAACCTGATTGACGGGGTGGACGGTCTGGCGGCGGGCGCGGGCCTTTTCGCCTCGCTGGTGATGCTGGTCGTCGCGCTGATGCTCGGACACCCGCTGGTCGCCGTCGTGGCCTGTGCGCTGTGCGGCGCGCTGATCGGTTTCCTGCGCTACAACTTCAACCCGGCCTCGATCTTCCTCGGCGATTCCGGCGCTCTCTTCATCGGCTTCGTGCTCGCGACGCTTTCGGTGCACGGCGCGCAGAAGGCTTCGACCGCCGTCGCCGTGGCGATCCCGCTGCTGGCCTTCGGCGTCCCCGTCGTGGACACAGGCTTCACGCTCGTCCGTCGCTTCATCGGCGGGCGTCCGCTCTTCGAGGGCGACCGCGAGCACATCCATCACATGCTGCTGGCGCGCGGCTGGTCGCAACGCCGCGTCGTTTACGTCCTCTACGGCGCGTCGGCGCTGTTCGGCCTCGCCGCGCTATTTTTCGTGCAGGACGCCGGGCGCGCGACCGGATTGCTGCTTTTCATCGTCGGCGTAGCCGTGGTGCTGGCCGTGGGACGCCTGCGCTATCACGAGGTGGACGAGATCAGGGCGAGCGTCCGGCGGGGCATCGGCGAGCGACGCCTGCGCACGGCGAACAACATACACGTCCGCCGCGCCACGCGTGCCATGTCCGAGGCCGGGAATCTCTCCGAATTGTTCGACGCCGTCCGCGTGCTGCTCGAACTCGGTGAGTTCGTACAGGCGCGTGTGCGGATTGGAAGCGGCGACTCAGGTCGCTACTGGACGCTGCACCTGCCCCTCTCGACCGAGCGCGGCAGTTGGGGCTACATCAACCTCTGCCGTGGGCTGGAGGCGGACGAACTCCTCCTCGACATCAATTACCTGTGCCGCTCCTTCCAGCGCGAGATGGCGCACGCCGCCGAGAGGATTCTCCACGACGCGCCGGAACTCGTGAAGGCCTCCGCCACGGCGACGCGCGATGCGCGTGCATACAAAGCACGCGCCTGAGCGTCGCCGACACAATCTCTGACCGGGGGGAATTCAAACAGGGATAGACAGGATGGACAGGATACAAACAGAAATGATGAGTGATGAATGCGAAATGATGAATGAAGAAAAAGCTTTTGCCGTCTATTCATCATTCATCATTCATCATTTCGCATTTGCTTTTCATCCTGTCCATCCTGTCTATCCCTGTTAATTGTTTTGCCTACGAGATCATCCAATCTGGTTCAGCATTGCGGCGCTTTGAAAGCCGCGACCATGTGAACATAGTTTTTCTGAATTCATCGGGACAGCTCGGCGGAGTTGAGAATCTACTGCTCGACCTGTGTGCCTCCCTGCGCGCCGCAGAACCCGCGTGGCGGCTGCACCTGATCGTGCCCGCCGCTGGGCCGCTTGTCGAGCGTGCGCGTGCGCTGGATGTTGAAGTGACGGTGCTGCCTTTCCCGCACGCGCTGGCTCGGCTCGGCGACGCGGGCGCGGGCGGCCCCGCCGGACGCTCGACTGGCCGCGCCGTCTTCGCACGACGCGCTCTCTTCGCAGCCCCCTTCACACTTCTCTACGCGCGGCGTTTGCGGAGCGTGCTGCGCTCGCTCAATCCCGAAGTGATTCACACCAACGGCTTCAAGATGCACGTGCTCGGCAGTTGGACGCGCGCGGCTCATGTGCCCGTCGTCTGGCACATTCACGATTACGTCGGCAGCCGCCCCTTGATGGCGCGACTGCTGCGTCTTTCGGCGCGCGGTTGCGCCGTCGTCGTCGCCAACTCGCAAAGCGTCGCCGGAGACGTGCGCGCCGCGCTGGGCCGTCGCGTCCGAGTCCGCAGCGTTTACAATGCCATTGACTTGAAACGCTTCACGCCCGAAGGCGAGACCGTTGATCTGGACGCGCTGGCAGGGTTGCCGCCGCCTGCGCACGACGTTGTTCGTGTCGGACTCGTCGCCACGCTCGCGCGCTGGAAAGGCCAACGCACTTTTCTCGAAGCCCTCTCGCGCGTCCCCGTGCAACTGCCCGTGCGCGGCTACGTCGTGGGCGACGCGCTCTACCAGACGGACGGCAGCCAGTATCAACTCGACGAACTGCGCCGCATGGCCGCCGAACTCGGCATCTCTGAACGCGTCGGCTTCACGGGCTTCGTCGAGGACGCGGCGGCGGCGATGCGCTCGCTCGACGTGGTCGTGCACGCCAGCACGGAGCCTGAGCCTTTCGGCCTCGTCATCGCCGAGGCGATGGCGTGCGGTCGTGCCGTCATCGTGAGCGCGTCGGGCGGCGCGGCGGAAATCTTCACGGACGGCGCGGACGCGCTCGGCCACACGCCCGGCGACGCAGACGGCCTCGCTTCGCGCATTACTCAACTGGCGAGCGACCCAATCTTGCGCGCACGCCTCGGACGCACAGCACGCGCCGCCGCCGAACTCCGCTTCGACCGCACGCGCCTCGCCGCCGACTGGATTCCGATTTATCGCGAAGTCTCGGATTGGAAAGAAACAAACGAAGGAAGAGAAGCGAGCCAGAGAGAAGAAAAAGAAGAAGGAGTCAAAATCAAAGACGAGATGAAAGCGAGCACCTGAGCGCCCACGCTCCCGGCCTTTCGCCCTTGCTTTCATCCCTCAACACTCCGCCCTCATCCCCGGTCTTTTATGCGCGTCGTTCACATTCACAGCGGAAACCTTTACGGCGGCGTCGAGACGCTGCTGGCGACGCTGGCGCGCGAAGGCGGCGCGTGTCCCGCGCTCGAACAACAATTTGCGCTCTGCTTCGACGGGCGCTTGAGCGTGGAACTGCGCGCGGCGGGTGCGACGTTGCATGCGCTCGGCGAGGTGCGCGTCCGCTCTCTGTTGAGCGTCCGGCGTGCACGCCGCTCGCTCGCCGATCTGCTGCGGCGCGAACGGTTCGACGCGGCGGTCTGCCACTCGCCGTGGTCGCAGGCCGTCTTCGCGCACGCGTTGCGCGCGGCGCGTCTGCCGCTCGTCTGCTGGATGCACGCGCCCGCCGACGGCAGGCACTGGCTCGAACGCTGGGCGCGACGCACGCCGCCCGACCTCGTCGTCTGCAACAGCCACTTCACAGCCGCCGCCGCGCCGCGTCTCTACCCACACGCGCGCGTGGAAGTCGTCTATTGTCCCGTCGCGTTGACGTGCGCGACGGCGCACGCGCGAGAGGTCGAGCGCGCGGCGGTGCGCGCCGAACTCGAAACCGATGATAGCGACGCGGTCGTCATACAGGTCAGCCGCATGGAGTCGCTGAAAGGCCACGCGCAGCACCTCGAAGCGTTGAGCCTGTTGCGCGACGTGCAGGGCTGGACGTGCTGGATGGTCGGCGGCGCACAGCGACCGGTTGAAGTCGCGTACCTCGACGAACTGAAGCGACAGGCGGCACGGCTCGGCGTCGCCGACCGCGTGCGTTTCGCTGGCGCTCGCGCGGACGTGCCGCGCCTGCTCGCATCGGCAGACATTTACTGCCAGCCGAACAGCAACCCCGAAGGCTTCGGCCTGACTTTCGTCGAGGCGATGTCGGCCTCTCTGCCCGTCGTCACGACGGATATCGGCGGCGCACGCGAGATCGTCAACGACTCGTGCGGAATGCTGCTGCCGGTCGGCGACACTCCGGCGCTCGCGGAAGCTTTGCGGAGACTGATCGAGAGCGCGTCCGAGCGCGAGACGCTCGGCGCACGCGGGCGACAACGCGCGCAGGAGCTTTGCGATCCGGCGACGCAGTTGAATCGCCTCCACAACCTGTTCGACACGTGCCTGCGCCGCGAGGTCGCCGCGTGAAGGGCACAGGGATGTCATCGCCTGAAACCGAAATGCGTTCGATGCCCGCGTGGGTGAGTTGGAGCCGGAAAGGCATACGGCTGCTTCCGCGCGGGCGCTATCCTTTGATGAACTGGCTGTGCCGCCGTCGCGTCGAGCCGTTCAATGCGCCGCTCGGCGTGACGCGCGGGCGACTGCGTTTCGCCTGCGACCTGCGCGACGGCATCGCGCGCGAGGCGTGCTTCATGGGCTACTATGAACCGCAGGAGACGGCGCTCGTGCGCGCTCTGCTGCGTCCGTGCGAGACGTTCGTGGATGTGGGCGCGAACTGGGGATACTACACGATGCTTGCCGCAGACCTCGTGGGCGTGCGTGGCCGCGTCGTCGCGTTCGAGCCGCACCCGGCCCTCTTTAGCCTGCTCGAAAAGAACATCGCCGCCAATGGCCTGTCGTGGGTCACGCCGTTGCGCGTCGCCATCGCCGACCGGGAGGGCGAGATGAATTTAGCGGGCTTCGACGAGCACGGCGAGAACTCCGGCGTCAGCCGTCTGACGAGTGAACCCGTCGCGTCGCTGCCGAACTATCGCGTCGCTACGCGGCGACTCGAACCCTTGCTCGACGAGCAGGGCATCGGCGCGGTTGACCTGCTCAAGATGGACATCGAGGGCGGCGAAGGACTGGTCTTGCCGACGCTCGGAGAGGGCTTCGCGCGCGGGCGCTTCAGGCACGTACTGCTTGAGCTTCATCCGTCGGCGCTCGGAGAGCAGGGCATAGAGCCGCGCGAGTTGATTAAGAAAATTCTGAGCTACGGTTATCGTGCGTGGCGTCTCGACCACTCGGCGGCGGCGTTTCGTCGCGCCGCTTATAAACTGCCCAACTCGCCGCGTGAATTTCTCGCGCCGCTCGACCCGCAGTCTCCGCTGGACGACTGGCCGCACGTCCTGTTCGCCGCGCCGGGCGTGGCGTTGTCGTGGTGAGACGAGAATCATTCCATCGGGTTCAAAGATTTAGATGACAGCCCTTATTCTCTGCTGCGCCGCTTTCGTCTTCAGTTACGTCGCCGGGCGTCGCTCGCTCGCCGCCGGGCTGGCGACCGTCTTCACGGTCGGGTACTTCTACGGCATCGTGCGCGCCAACGTGCCCGAAACTTTCTCTCACTTCGTCTTCGACGCGGCGGTCATTGGCCTCTACGTGACGCAGTTGTTCAGACGCGGGAGCCACGAGGAAGAGCGACGGCGACAGGCATTGAAAATCTGGGTCGGGGTGCTGATGGCGTGGCCGTTCCTTTTGTTTTTCTTCCCCGCGCAGGATTACGCCGTGCAACTCGTGGGGCTGCGAGGCAACATCTTCCTGCTGCCGTTCGTCCTGCTCGGCGCGCGCTTGAAGGACGGCGACTTGCAAAAGTTGGCGCTCACTTTCGCCGTGCTGAACATCATCGCGTTCTCCGTCGCTTGCGCGGAATTCTCACTCGGCGTCGAGCGATTCTTCCCGCAGAATCAGGTTACGGAACTGATTTACCAGAGCGTCGTGGACGAGGACTACAGTAACCCCGACCGTTCGGAGGCGCTGCGTATCCCCTCGACGTTCACGAGCGCGCACGCCTACGCCGGGACGATGGTGTTGACGTTCGCCGTCCTCTTCGGCGCGTGGATCGAGAAGCGAGACCGTTCTTTCTGGCGGCGGCACTTGTTCAATGCGGCGATGGCCGTTTCCATCCTCGCCGTCTTCATGGCCGCCGCGCGCAGCCCCGTGATCATTCTGGCGCTGATCGTGGGAGCCATCGTCCTGTCCGGGCGACTGAAGACGCACGGCTGGGCGCTCTTTCTGCTGATGCTCGTCGGCGTCGGCTGGCTCGTGTCCAGCGAGGAGCGCATGCAGCGCTTTATGACTCTTAAGGACGTGGATTACGTCAGCGAGCGCGTCCACTGGAGCGTCAACGACAGCTTCCTCGACCTGACGGTCGAGTATCCGATGGGCAACGGTCTGGGCGGCGGCGGCACGAGCATGCCCTACTTCCTGCAAGGCCGCGTCCGCCCGCCAGAATATTTTATGGAGAACGAGTACGCGCGCATCGTGCTCGAACAGGGCGTGCTCGGCCTGTGCCTGTGGGCGGGGTTTATCTGGTGGGCGTTCACGCGCCGGACGACGCGCCCCGGCGAAACGTGGTTCCTCGGTCGTCGCCTGCTCTGGGTGACCTGCGCGGCGTTCTTCGCGACGGGGATGATCGGCAAGGGATTGCTGACTTCCATTCCGGGCACGTCGCTGCTCCTGTTGAGCGTCGGCTGGATCGTCGTCCGCCGCGCGGAGCCGCGACAGTTGGAAGCGCCGCTACAGTTCGCGCCGCAGGCCGTCGAAGAATTGAAGCACGCGCCCGCGCGTGAGCAGTATGTTTGATTCGCCAGACACGAGCGGCGCGCAACAGCAGACAGGCCGAGAGGCCGCGCCGTGGGTTCTCATCGCCGGGGGCTTTCACGAGCGCGGCGGCATGGACAAGGCCAACCACGCGCTCGCCACACACCTGCTCGCACGCGGCCACGCGCTGCACCTCGTCACACACGCCGTCGCCGACGCGCTCGCCGCGCACGCGCGCGTCAACGTGCATCTTGTGCCGCGTCCCGCCGACTCGTATCTGTTGGGCGAAGGGTTGCTCGCGCGCCGGGGGCGTGCGGTGGCACGCGCGGTGACGACGCGCCATTCACACACCCGCGTCGTGACGAACGGCGGCAACTGTCGCTGGCCGGATATCAACTGGGTGCATTCCGTTCATCACGCGTGGCCGCCTACGGACGCGTGCGCGCCCCTCTGGTTCAAGGCGAAGAACCGCCTGACGCACGCGCTCTCATGCCGCCGCGAACGACGCGCGATCAGCGCCGCGCGCCTTGTCATCGCCAACTCCGAGCGCACGCGCCGCGATCTTATCGAACACCTCGGTCTCGACGCGGAGCGCGTGCGTGTGGTCTATCTCGGCGGCGATGTGGCGGCGCACGGCGATGCTGTGTCGGCAAACGGACGCGCGGCGGCGCGTTCGTGGCTCGGCGTGCCGGACGAGCGCCCGCTCGTCGCCTTCGTCGGCGCGCTCGGACACGATCAGAACAAGGGCTTCGACACGCTCTGGCGTGCGTGGCGAAGTTTGTGCGCGCGTGCGGAGTGGGACGCGGATTTGATCGTCGCGGGCGGCGGGCGCGGCGTGAGGAATTGGCGCGAGCGCGTCGTTGCCGAAAAGTTGGAGGGGCGCGTCCGCCTGCTCGGCTTCACGGAGCGCGTCGCGGAAGTGCTCGACGCCGCCGATTTGCTCGTCAGCCCCGTCCGTTACGAGGCTTACGGTTTGAACGTGCACGAGGCCGTCGCGCGCGGCGTGCCGGCGCTGGTGAGCGCCAGCGCGGGCGTCGCGGAGCGATACCCTGCGGAACTTTCGGAGATGATTCTCCCGGACGCGGAAGATGCCGCCGACCTCGCCGCGCGCCTGCTGCGTTGGCGCTCCGAGGTCAAGACGTGGAAGACTCGTTTCGCGGGGTTGTCTCTGGAATTGTCGCGGCGCAGTTGGGACGCGATGGCCGGGGAAATCGTCTCGCTCGCGGAAGACGAGAAGCACGCTGGCGCTGGCGCGGCTACCGCCCGCACTCTACCGCAGGCGGTGCCGACACGTTAGTCGCACGCTGGCTGCAATTCGCTTTGAGGTGCTCTGAGCTGGCATGAGTCGTACCAGACGTTTTCTCGGCGGAGTCGGGTTCGGTTACGTCAACCAGTTTCTGGTGACGGCAGCGGGACTGTGGCTGACGCCGTTTCTGCTCCACCGCACGGGGCAGCACGATTACGGGCTGTGGCTGGTCGGGACGCAACTGCTCGCCTAC
>JAIVJG010000136.1 GCA_020200155.1 Acidobacteriota bacterium
GTGATAAGGGAGGCGAGCATGCGACCACAGTCTATCTGAATACTGAGCCAAAGCATAAGAATCGAGTCGAGCTTGTTTCCAACACTTATCGCCCGCTCAAGCGGATTATGTCGCGGAAATAATCTTTGCTATCGGCGCAATCTAACAACGGCATGCACCCGACGCCCCTCCACGAAGTCTTTTATGAATCTTGAATAGGGGCGCGGGTGATGCCGGGCGTTATGCGCTTTGCAGCTTGAATCTATGGCAAACGAAACAGAGAAGATTAATTCTGATGCGTCCGCTCACAACCGGATGAATTTTGGTGTCTTTATTGGCAGGATTGTTGGCGGCTTCGTCGGTCTTTGTCTCGGCGTCACCGTCGGTGTTTTGGTAGGAGGCAGTCTTGGCCCGGTCATCGGCAGCGTTGTTGGTTTGTTTATGGGCGTCGTGGTCAGCGACTTCATTTTTAAGACGTTCCCACGATTAGCGCCTGCTCAAACGATTTCTGCTGTTGCCGCAGGTTGCGGGATGTCAGGTTTAATTATTGGCCTGTTTATCGGAGATGCTGTTGGCACTTTCGGCGGCGTTGATAGATCGTACAGTAGTCTAATCGGCGCATCGCTCGGTCTTTATGTCGGTGTGCTTGTCGGCAATACACGTAAGTGAATGTGAATCTGAGGCAGCGCATAACAACGGCATGCACCCGACCGCGAATAGCGTAGCTCTCATCCGCAAGACGCCGTGCTTGATGCGTTGAATGCGCGGCGGGTGATGCCGGGCGTTAGATTGCTTTCTCAAATCGAAACATGCGAGATAATCACGAAGGGATGCCAGAGATTGTTGACGCCTTTGAAGATGGCGGTCAGTATTTTGGCATCGTCGGAGTTGAAATCCGCGGGAAGTCAAGAAAGTTCCGCTTTGGCGTCTCGCAATCTGGCTATCGGGCGCTCAAAAGAGTTTTGCAGCTTCGCCCTTTCGATTCTCTGCCCGGCTTAAAGCACCGCTATTATTTCGCAGAGGCATATTGGAAGGTTGAAGATAGTTCAGATTGCGGGATGAAAGTTAGAGTCGAGCAGGGCAAAAATGGAAGGCAGGTTGATGTTCGCGTGCCGAAGGAATTGCTTGCGAATCTGAGATGGTTCGCCGAGTTGAAAGATTTCAGCGAGGCAGCGCATTTGTCAGAGGTAGCTCATTCCCGAAGCGGCGAAATCTAACAACGGCATGCACCCGACCCGCAATAGCGCGGCTCTCAAATTCAAAGGCAACAGCGGGCGGGTGATGCCGGGCGTTATGCCGCTTCGCTCAATGTAGACTACTCGGTCAATTCCTCTGGCTTTCGGTTAAGTTTCAGGGAGGTGCTTGAATCATGAGCGAACAAATCGCGCAAATCAGTGAGCCGGTCATCGCTATTTGCATCAATCGAACTTACAAAGATGGGTTGAGCACGCAGCAGCTATATGACCACACGAGGGGAACATGGAAAGTTAGTGTGCCTCGCGCCGAGAAAGCGCATTATGCGGTCGCTGTCTGTGGAGGGGTGATCCAAGAAGTGTACGAGATATATGAATGGCTGCCGTCCGACTCCGATGAATTCGTGAGGCTGCTCGGTCGCCCCAAGGGAAATGACGGTCGGTCGGGGTTCGTTGGCGGCGTAGCACCAGATGACATCCGAGATAAGTACGTCGGCAAGCGTCTGCCAGATCGTTTCTATGGGTTTCCCATTCGTTATTATAATTGTTAACTCTTGCCACGGGCGGCATAACAACGCCATGCAGCCGACCGCGAATAGCCTTGCTTTCATCCGCAAGACTTGCTGCTAATCACGTTGTGTGCGCGGCGGCTGATGGCGGGCGATAGACCGCTTCGCTAAAACAAAGAGGCAGGAAGTTGCACGACCCCGACGATCTCAAAGCCGAATCAATCGTTGCCTCCCTGCGGACGAGGGGCGGTCTATCTAGCTATTGCAGCCGACTTCGCGCCAGCGCAACTCTCATGCTAAGTTGCATGCGCTCGCGGCTGAATCGCGCGTTAGATCGCCTGAAAGGAACAGCGCGAGACTGCGCGCGTGTCATGCCGTTCCTCCGAGGCGTTCTAACAAGTCATTGGAGATGACGCTCGCCCGGCACGGTTCTCATGATGTAAATTGTGTGGGGCTTCGCGCATCTCAATTCCAGCGTTAGACCGCTGAGGTGATGCAACAAAACGAGGCGAAATAAGAATGGTTCACATGCTAAAGCGGTGGCGGCTCCCCATTGTTACCCTGCTCACACAGGCGCTGATAGCCGCGCCGGCTTTCGCCCAGCAGCCCCGAAGCGATTACCGCGAGTTTGAGAAGGTAGTGTTGGCCGAACTGAAAGAGACCAACACGCCCGGCGCCGCGGTCGCCATCGTGCGCGGCGACCGCATCGTCTATGCCAAAGGGTTCGGCGTCTCCAACGTGGAAACCGGGGCCCCCGTCACCCCCGACATGCTCTTCCGCGTCGGCTCGGTGACGAAGATGCTGACGGCGGCGGTGCTCGTCTCCCTCTCGGAAGAGGGAAAGATCACGCTCGGCGCGCCGGTGGGCTATTTCGTCCGCGGACTTGATGTGCGGCTGTCGCGGCTCACCGCGCATCAACTGCTGAGCCACTCAGCCGGGCTCATCGACTTCGCGCATACCTGCTGCGCCCAAGAGGAGTCGGCGCTCGCGGCGGAAATCCGCGGCGCGAAGGATGCCGACTACTTTTTTACGGAGCCGGGCAGGATTTTTTCGTACTCCAATCCGAGCTACCACATCGCCGGATATCTAATACAGGAACTTACCGGTAAGCCCTATGCAGATGTGATGGACGAGCGGCTCTTCAGGCCGCTGGGCATGACACACACCACCTACCGCCCCACCACGGCGATGACCTTCCCCCTGGCGCAAGGGCACGACGCGGTGGGCACGGCCAGGCCCACCCTCGTCAGGCCCTTCGTCAACAACGTCGGCGACTGGCCCTCCGGCTACGCTTACACCAACGTCACCGATCTGGCGCGCTTCGCCATCGCCTTCATGAACGGCGGTCGCATCGCCCGGAAGCAGGTGCTTTCGCCCTCGCTCATCGCCACCCTTTCCACGCCCTACGTTGATGTGCCGTTCAGTTGGGACGTGCCGCCGGGCTTCTTTGAGGGCGCTAGGTACGGCCACGGGTTCTTCATCCAGGAGCACCGCGGCGTGCACCTGCTCCACCACGGCGGCACCATCAATGGCTTCGGTGCCTTCGTGGTGATCGTGCCCGAGCACCGGTTCGCCGTCATAATCTTCGCCAACAGGACGGGCGCTATCTTGGGCAAGTCGCTGGAGAAGGCTTTGGAGTTGTCACTGCCGCTCAAGCCCAGGCCACAGGCGCCGCTTAAGCAGGCGGTGCCGATGACTTTGGCGGAGATGGAAAATTATGCGGGTACCTATGTGAATGGCGCCCTCAAAATCGAACTCTTCGTCAGGGACGGTAAACTATTCCGCAAGGAGTCCTACCCGACTACGGTCGAAGCGGGGCCGGGACGTGACTTCGAAGCGCCGGTCACGAAGGTCGGGACGAATCGATTCGCCTTCACTCCGCCGGGGGAAATTACGGCGGCGGAGTTTATCCTCGTACCGGGTTCCGGCGGCAGGCCCGAGTACCTGCACAGCTTCATGGATGCGGCCAGAAGGGTCGAAGCCCGGCCATGACCTATGGCTCACAGACGGGCGGTTCGCTTCTTTACGATCCGCGCGGTCTAACAACGGCATGCACCCGACCCTCGCCAGCGGGGCCCTCATCATCAAGTTGGCGGATTTCTGCTATCTTGCGTGTGGCGCGCTGGCTTCGGGCGGGTGATGCCGAGCGTTATGCGCTGTCCTTCATTCGTAGCGCGACGATTCCGAGCGCTGACCGTCCGCAGCCTTTGAACTTCTCGTTTGCGTTGCTCATCTGCTGAATCTGAAAATCTATCGGAAGTCCTGTCATCTGCTTTCCAAGTGCGCTGAAAGCCAAGCAGAGCGCAACCCATTTTCCGTTCGTGTGGCAGGATTCAGGATTCCCAAAGTCCGCACGCTCCCACTCTTCGTCATCCAAAATCATACGAACATCAACATCACGCCATTGCTTGCCTTTCATTGACGAGCCTACGTGATAAGCAGGCTCGCCAAAGGCGTGCCACAACTGCGACCCGAACTCATGCAGGAATAATTCTTCTGGCATTCCGACACTCATGTTTACCCTCGCGCATAACAATCGCTGCAACCGACTTCGCTGCCGCTCGCGGTTGAGCTTGGCGTTGGGCTGCTTCACTTTTAATTTCAAGCAAGGATCAAATCTCATGTTCATTTCTCACACAGGCTTGCTACCATGCACCGTGTTGATGTGACTGTGATGTGCATCGCCACCACATCGCTT
>JAIVJG010000227.1 GCA_020200155.1 Acidobacteriota bacterium
GACGTTGGTTGTTCGTCAGGTTGAAGCCGCTTCCTCATGCTCGTTGCTCCTCAAGTGAGATCAAATCACCGGCTGCGCTTCGGGTACGGCGAAAGCACGAAGGGCGGCAGCGAAGAAAAGACTGTAGGGGCAGGGCTTGTCCCTGCCCGCTCAACTCTCAATGCAACTCAAGTTGAGTTTTATGAATCGCCGCGGGCAGGGACAAGCCCTGCCCCTACAGATATTATGCGCGAGTCGTCAGTCGCGGGCGGCGGTTGTCAGTTTCGTCCGGGCAATGTTATATCTCCACATCTCTCAAGGGAAGGTAATTCGTCGTTCCCGGCGGGCGCGTCCGAACGCGCTCCGGCACGCTCTTTAATAAAGTCAAAGCGGAATCGGAAAGGCATTCCTGTCATCATGGCTAACACACCCATCACGGTCGCGCACGGCGACGGCATCGGCCCCGAAATCATGGAGGCCACGCTCCACATACTCGAAGCGGCGGGCGCGCAGCTCGACATCGAGCGCATCGAGATTGGCGAGAAAGTCTATCTCGCGGGCAACGCCGCAGGCATCGAGCCGGGCGCGTTCGAGTCTCTGCGGCGCACGCGCGTCTTTCTCAAAGCACCGATTACGACACCGCAGGGCGGCGGCTACAAGAGCCTCAACGTGACTGTGCGGAAGACCTTCGGCCTCTACGCCAACGTGCGCCCGTGCGTCTCTTACTCGCCGTTCGTCGAGACGAAGCACCCCGTCATGGACGTGGTCATCGTCCGCGAGAACGAGGAAGACGTGTACGGCGGCATCGAGTATCGCCAGACGAATCAAGTGACGCAATGTCTGAAACTCATCTCGCGCCCCGGCACGGAGAAGATCGTCCGCTATGCCTTCGAGTACGCGCGGCGCAACAACCGCAGGAAGGTGACGTGCTTCACCAAAGACAACATTATGAAGATCACCGACGGACTCTTCCACAAAGTCTTTGAAGAGATCGCGCCGGAGTACCCCGACATCGAGAACGAACACTGGATCGTGGACATCGGCGCGGCCAAGCTCGCCGACACGCCTGAGAACTTCGATGTCGTCGTGCTGCCGAACCTCTACGGCGATGTGCTCTCGGACGTGGCCGCGCAGATCGCAGGCTCGGTCGGACTCGCAGGCTCCGCCAACATCGGCGAGTCAATCGCCATGTTCGAGGCCATCCACGGCAGCGCGCCGCGCCGCGCCGGGCAGAACCTCGCCAATCCTTCGGGGCTGTTCCTCGGCGCGGTGATGATGCTCGTCCACATCGGCCAGACGGACGCCGCCGAACGCGCGCACAACGCATGGCTCCGCACCGTCGAAGACGGCGTCCACACTTATGACATCTACGACGAGCGCGTGAGCAAAGAGAAGGTCGGCACGCGCGAGTTTGCAGAGGCCGTCGTCAAGCGTCTCGGACAAAAACCCGAAACGCTCAAAGCCGTCGCGTACAAAGCCGGCGGCGCGGGCGAAGAGTCTGCGGAGCAAGCGCCAAGCAGCGGCGGCGTCGAGCGGCGCGTGGAAAAGAAAGATACCGTCGGCGTTGACGTGTATCTCGACTGGAACAATGGGTCGGCGGACGAACTCGGCGCGGCGATGGAGAACGTCGGCACGGGTGATCTGCGCGTCTCGTCCATCAGCAATCGCGGCGTCAAGGTCTGGCCCGGCGGCGCGGCGGAAACTTTCTGCTCTGACCACTGGCGCTGCCGCTTCGTCGCAGAGACGCAGGGGCGGAGGGATGAGGGATGACAGGCTCTCACTCCGTCTATAAGGAGAACATCTGATGTCAGCACCAGCACCCGCCACGAAACCCGAAGCGAATGAATACGCGCATCATTACGAGAAGTATGTCTCGCTCGTCCCCGACGGCGATGTGGTCGAGACTCTCGCGCGGCAACTCGAAGACACGCTCGCGCTGCTCGGCGGCGTGACGGAAGACCGCGCCGGTTTCCGTTACGAAGCAGGCAAGTGGAGCGTCAGAGAGGTCGTCGGCCACATCATTGACGCCGAGCGCATCTTCGCCTACCGCGCGCTGGCTATCGCGCGCGGCGAGCGACAGCCTTTGCCCGGCATGGATCAGGACGAGTACATGGCCGGCGCGCACTTCGACGCGCGCACGCTCGCCGACCTGCTCGACGAGTTCGCGCACGTCCGGCGCGCGAACGTCCTGATGTTCCGCGCGCTCGACGCCGAAGCGTGGGCGCGTCGCGGCACGGCGAGCGACAACGAAGTGACGGTGCGCGCACTCGCACACATCATCGCCGGTCACGAAGCGCACCACGTCGGCATACTCCGCGAGAGATACCTGTCAGTTAAGGGATGAGGGATGAAGGATGAGGGATGAAAAATCGCGGAAGAAGGGCAGGGTGAAAGCGGGGGCGAAGGCCGTGCGCGTGAAGGCTGTGGACGCGAAGGCCGGTGGAACAAAGTCCTCTTCATCCTTCATCCCTCACCCTTCATCTCTCGTCGCAATCATCATGGGCAGTACGTCCGATTGGGAAACGATGCGGCACGCTGCCGACGTGCTCAAGCGTTTCGACGTCGAGCACGAGTGCCGCGTCGTGTCGGCGCACCGCACGCCCGCGTGGATGACGGAGTTTGCCTCTCAGGCTGAAGGGCGTGGCCTCGAAGTCGTCATCGCGGGCGCGGGCGGCGCGGCGCATTTGCCGGGCATGGTCGCGGCGCAGACGCTCTTGCCCGTGCTCGGCGTGCCCGTCGAGAGCCGCGCTCTCAAGGGCCTGGACTCCCTGCTCTCCATCGTGCAGATGCCCGCAGGCGTTCCCGTCGGCACGCTCGCCATCGGTCAGGCGGGCGCGACAAACGCGGCACTGCTCGCCGTCGCCATCCTCGCCAACACGCGCCCCCGTTTGCGCGAGCGACTGCGTGAGTTCCGGCGCGAGCAGGAACAGAAAGTCCGCGAGGCCATTTTGCCGTGATGAAAACGGTGCTCCCCGGCGCGAATCTCGGCGTACTCGGCAGCGGCCAGTTGGGACGCATGTTCGCCCTCGCCGCGCGCCGCATGGGCTATCGCGTCCACACCTTCTCGCCGCACGCGGGCACGCCCGCCGGCCAGATTTCCGACAAGGAATACCAGCGTTCTTACGAAGACCTCGACGCCGTCCGCGAGTTCGCGCGCGGCGTCGAGGTCTTGACGTTCGAGTTTGAGAATATCCCTGTGGCGACTGTCGAAGCAGCCTCGCAATTCGCGCCCGTCCATCCTTCCGGCGCGGTGCTCCACACCACGCAGCACCGCCTTCGAGAGAAAACTTTTCTCGCCGCGCACGGCTTCCCACACGCGCCCTTCCGCCGCGTCGCTTCGGCGGAAGATTTGCGCGCGTCGCTCGACGCGCTCGGCTACCCGGCGGTGCTCAAGACCGCAGGCTTCGGCTACGACGGCAAGGGGCAGTTGAAGATTTCTTCTCAGGAGACAATCGGGCAGGCGCTCGCCGCGCTTGGGCAGCGCGAGTGGGTGCTCGAAGCCTTCGTTGATTTCGAGCGCGAAGTCTCGGTCGTCGCGGCGCGCGGGCGCAGTGGCGAGTTCGCCGATTACGGCTTGATCGAGAACGAGCACCGACGACACATCCTCGATCTTTCCGTCGCGCCCGCGCCAAACGTTCCGGCGTCGCTCGCGCACGAGGCGGTCGAGATCGCGCGCCGCGTGCTCGAAACGCTCGACGTGGTCGGCGTGATGTGCGTGGAATTTTTCGTCACGCGCGAAGGGAAACTCTTAATCAACGAACTCGCGCCGCGCCCGCACAACTCCGGCCACCTGACTTTTGACGCCTGCGTCACCAGCCAGTTCGAGCAGCAACTGCGCGCCGTCTGCGGCCTGCCGCTCGGCTCGACCGCGCTGCTCTCTCCGGCGGCGGCGATGGCGAACCTGCTCGGCGATCTCTGGCGCGCGGGTGAGCCGGATTGGCGCGCGGCTTGCGCTTTCCCCGACGTGAAGCTGCATCTCTACGGCAAAATGGAAGCCCGCGCAGGGCGCAAAATGGGACACCTCACGGCGCTCGCCGGAAGCGCCGAAGAAGCCGCGCGCACCGTGCTCGCCGCGCGCGACGCGCTCACGCCCGATTCCGCCTCCATCCGCGTTTGATGTTACAATCTCCAACGTCCCCCCGCGCCGCAATTTTTAGTTGAAAGAAGGAGCTTTAAAAATGAAACGCCTCGTATTATCCACGCTCTCGCTCGCCCTGCTGCTCTGCGCGGCGCTGTCGCCGTCGGCAGGCGGCAACACGGCGCTGGCTGCGACCGCCGCCGCCAACACGCAAGACCCGGCGACATCGGACGGCGTCGCGCGCATCACGCTCGACGAACTCAAGGCGCTGCTCGCCTCCGGCAAGCCCGTCACGGTGATAGACGTGCGCTACGGCTCCAGCGAGAAAATCAAAGGCGCGGTCAACATCCCGCTCGGCGATTTCGAGTCGCGCGTCGGCGAAATCCCGCGCGACCGCGAGATCGTCACCTACTGCGCCTGACCGAGCGAACACTCCAGCGCCCGTGCGGCGCAGATTCTCCAAAGCAAGGGTTACAAAAACGTGCGCGCCCTTCTCGGCGGTTGGAACGCCTGGCTCAACGCGGGCGGCGCGACAGAGCACATGAACGCGCCTTCCAGTGCGCCTCCGAGCAGAATGACAGACGAGCAAATAATCGCCTCGCCCAACCCCGTCGTCAGCGAAGAAGACGCGACGAAAGGCGGCACGACCGGAAAGGTGTCCGCCACCCCGATTCAGGCCACGGGCGCGACCCAATCAGCGCCGATGAAAAATACGACGAAGAGTAAGACGAAGGCCAAGCGCAAATCTTCAAAGACGCGCACCGAATAACAGCGGCTAAAGCGGCGACGACGGAGACGGAAAACATTTAGACAGCGTACAGGCACGAAAGAACGTAGCCCACGGTGTCAGCCGTGGGCTACGTTCTTTCGCCGCTCCGATGATCGAGGCTGTTAAAGCCCGTCTCTATCTTACCCGGCTCTTTTTCCGTTTCAGAAAATCTATCAACACGAACTGCGTCAGGTTGCCGGGCGTCGCGAAGTAAGCTTTCCCGCTCGTCATCGCCGACATCTGCTTGACGAACTCGACGAGGTAATAATCGCTCGCCAGCATGAACGTGTTAATCATAATGCCCGCCTTGCGGCACGCCTGCACTTCACGAAACGTCGCATCCATCACGACGGGGTCGTTGCCCATCGAGTTTTTGTAGAGACGCTTGCCTCCGCCCTGCAACTCGCCGAACGGTTGACGGCGAGCCGTGCGTCCCGCTCCGACGCCTGCCGTGCTCCCGTCGAGGAAGCAAGCTGTCGGCTTGCCGTCCGTCACCATCACGATCTGCTTCATCTCCTTGCGCTGCGCCTGCAACAGACGCCGCGCCAGCTTCAACCCCTCGGCGGTGTTCGTGTGAAAGGGGCCGACCTGCGTCGTCGCCAGACGTGCCAGCGGCAACTCTTCCGCGTCGTCGTGAAAAAGCACGATCTTCAAACTGTCGCCCGGATATTGCGTGCGGATGAGATGCGCGAGCGCGAGCGCAACTTTTTTGGCGGGCGTGAAGCGATCCTCGCCGTAGAGAATCATCGAATGCGAACAATCGAGCATCACCACGGTCGCGCACGAAGATTGATAGTCCTGCTGATAGACGTGCAAATCTCTGTATTCGAGATTCAGAGGCACGCTCAATCCCTCGCGCTTGATGGCGGACATCAGCGTCGTGTTCACGTCGAGGTTGATCGTGTCGCCAAACTCATACAGCTTCGACGCACGCGCCGCCTCCACACCCGTCGCCAAATCCGGCGTGTCGTGTCGTCCCACAGAACTCTTGCCCATACTCCCCAGCAAGTTTCTCAAAGTCTTGTAGCCGAGAAAGTCCAGGCCTTTCTCCGTCACCTCGAACTTGACGTTGCGCGGCTCACGTCGCTCCCGCTCTGTCTCTGCCTCTTCACGCAATTTCAGCAGCCCCTCTTCCACCAGCCGTTCGATCAACTGATTAAGCAACTCCTCCAACTGCGAGCCGCGAAACTGTCCCTTGTTCTCCTCAAGCATCTGCTGAATATCACGCGGCGTGATCTCGCCCATCTCCACGAGCGCCTGCAAGAGCGCATGCCTGAGTGCATCCAGCGACGAGTCCGGCTCCTGCCGCTGCCGCGTCCAGTAGTAATCCTCGTCGTAGCCCGATTGCAGCAGAGAGTCCTGCAACATCTCCATCAAGTCGCCGAGATTGAGGCCGTTCACATCGAAGCCCTTGAATTTTGAATAGCGTATGAATTTCATGAAGGTCGTACTTTCGTCTAACTGTAACGTCCCGTCTCCGATAGGTCATCGTTGATCATCTCGCGTCTCTCTTTCTTCGCTTTTTCTTCTTTGCATCTTCATTGGCTATTAAAGCCAACGCCTCTTCATAGCCGCCGCCAAAATTCACCTTCGTTATATCCTCGAATCGGTAACGGTGTGCCCTGTCCCACTCTCCACAAGCATCTATCTCGAAAAGCGTAAACGTTTTCGGCGTCATTCCACTGAGACGACCGATAAAGCATTCTTCATCGCTGATCTTTTCTCTGTGAATAGCAATGAGCGGGAAGTTCATGTTTATCGAATTAAGTAACTCCGGCAAAGTTGCAATTGAAATTTCTGGCTTTGGCTCTGGCTTAATCCCTTTCAACTTCAAGACTCTCGAATCAAAGTAATAATCAGGCCGGTCATACACCGCGTAAAGGCTAACATCTTCATTACGGATAACGGAGTAACCGTTAAGCGTAAATGTGTCTTTATCCAAGACATGAAGCAATGTCAGCGTCTCGCTACATGAGAGAACAAAACCATAGAGGCTAAATTGATCAAGAGGCTTTCTGGAAAGTTTGACCAAATACTGCGACCGGATTATTCGCTCATAATCAATCGGCTTGAAACGCGCCATAAAGACCTCGCTTCCGGTTCAGCTATAACGCCCTGTCTCCGTCAGGTCGTCGTAAATCATCCCGCGCCGGTCTTTCTTCGCTTTGGTCGCGGCAGTGTAGCCGCCTTCTTCGTTGCGGCTGATTTTGTTCTGGGCGTAGAGACCTTCGAGGGCAAGTTCGCAGGCTGAGACGACGTGCGCGGCGTCCGTGCGTTTGAAGTCGAAGGGGACGAGCACAGTCTCGATGAGTTCGGGCACGTCTTCGAGGAGCGAGAGACACTCTTCGGCGGAGGCGGTGTCGGCGAGGCGGAGATTGTGGCCTTCGTCGAACCAGCGGACGGCGCGCGAGAAGTCTATGCCGACGAAATAGCCCTCGAAGATTTCACCGGCGGCGCGTTTGATAAGATCGCGCGCGATCTTGCTTGCGCCGACCTGCTCGCCTTCATATTCGAGTTCCATCTTGCCGGTCATCGAGGGTGCGGCGGCGTAGATGTCGGAGATGCGCGGCACGATGTCTTGCTCTCCGGTGAGCAGCGCGCGGCGTTCGGCGTTCGAGACGACGGACTCGGTGACGGTGATGGGCAGACGCTGCGAGACGCCGGAGCGTTTGTCTATGCGCTGGTCGTCGCGCGCTTCAAACGCGATCTGCTCGATGGTCTCGCGGATGAAATCGGGGACGTGGAGCGCGCCTTCGATGCCTTCGCGAATCGTCCACGCTTCCTGTTTCGTGATCTCGACGCCGAGTTGCAACTCCACTGGGTAGTGCGTCGTGACTTCCGCGCCGATGCGGTCTTTCAAGGGCGTGATGATTTTGCCGCGCGCCGTGTAGTCTTCGGGGTTGGCGGAGAAGACGAGCATCACGTCGAGCGGCAGGCGCACGGGGTAGCCCTTAATCTGCACGTCGCCTTCCTGCATGATGTTGAAGAGTCCGACCTGAATCTTGCCGGCGAGGTCGGGCAGTTCGTTGATGGCAAAGACGCCGCGATTGGCGCGCGGCAGCAGGCCGTAGTGAATCGTCAACTCGTCGCTCAGGAGATGCCCGCCGCGCGCGGCTTTGATGGGGTCAACGTCGCCGATGATGTCCGCGACGGTCACGTCGGGCGTGGCGAGTTTTTCGACGAAGCGCGCGTCGCGCCCGACCCACGCGATGGGCGTCCGGTCGCCTTCAGCTTCGATTAACTGTCGCCCGTAGGCGCTGATGGGACGAAACGGATCGTCGTTGACTTCCGAGCCGGCGATGACGGGGATGCGTTCATCAAGGAGGTTGACGAGTTGGCGGATGATGCGGCTCTTGGCCTGCCCGCGCAGGCCGAGCAGGATGAGATTGTGGCGCGCGAGGACGGCGTTCGTGATCTGCGGGACGACCGTCTCGTCGTAGCCGACGATGCCGGGGAAAATACGTTCGCCCGTGCGCAGCTTGTTGAGAAGGTTGGCGCGCAGTTCGTCCTTGACGGGTCGCGTACTGTAATTCTGTGCCCTGAGTTCGCCGAGTGTAGTGGGTAATGCCGTTGTCATGAATCCTGTTCCTTGATTTAAGTGTTCCTGCCGTTTGATGAGTCGTGAGCGCCGACGAACGCGGAGACGCGCCCGGACGCATCGCGCTTGATGAGTTCATCGGCTTCCAGTTTTTCGAGGTGCGCCAGGACGGCGCGCTCCGCCATCGCGAGCATCTTCGGATGCACGTCCGTGTAGACACGCGAGACGATCTCCGCCAGAGCGCCAGCGCCCGCGCCGACCGCCGCGAGGATGTCCTGCTCGCGCTTCCCGCGATGCGCGATGTACTCGTCAATCTTCGCGCGCGGCGTACCCACCGCCGGGCCGTGTCCGCCGAATAGAACTTTAAGATGCGGCAGACTCCTGTAACGCTCAAGCGTCTCAAGATACGCGCGCACGTCGCCTTCAGGCGGGTCAATCAGCACTGAGCCTAATCCGACGATGTTGTCGCCCGTGATTAAAGCCCCGACGCACTCCTCGTAAAACGAGAGATGGCCGCGCGTGTGTCCCGGCGTGTGCATCGCGCGCAAACTGATGGTCGGCTCGCCGTCGAGTTCGATTGTCTCTCCGTCTTCGATGTGGCGATCAACGCGGATGCTTCCCGCGAGCGGCCCGGCGGTCAGACGATGCGACACGACCGGCACGTCGAGCTTGTGTTTCCCATGGAGGTGTTCACGCAGAGCGTTGACGCCGCCGACGTGGTCGGGGTGCAGGTGCGTCAGAATAATTTCGCGCACGCTGCGACCGTCAGCGAGCAGTTCGTCAACGTATTCGTGGAGCGCGGCCTGCTCGTCTTCGTATGGCGAAGCCGGGTCAACGATGATGAATTCGCGCGTGCCGACGAGGTAGCAGTTGGTTGTCGTCGCGGGCGGGCGCGTCGGCGTGCAGACGGGGAAGCAGACGAAGCCGGGCAGAAACTCGATGCGGCGGGTGGGTTCGCGGTGCGCCTGCGGGACACTCAGGAAGCGTTCGATGAGATCGTCAGTGATGCCGCCGGCAAGCGTCTTCAGAGCATGGATGACGGGCGGCGCGACGAGCGCGTCCGAGTTTTGCCAGCGCGTGTAAGCCTCGCGCGCACTCGTCCACTCGCCCGCATCGAACTCTGCCGTGAGGACGCGCGGCTCCTGCTTGCGCGGGCAGTTGACGATGAAGAACAAAGTGTCGAAGCGTCGGGGGCTGAAAGGCGGCGTGACCCAGCGACCGGCGAAGCGGAAGTCTCCGGCGTCGAGGCGGAGGCTGTAGTGCGCGAGCAGTTCCGGGAAAGACATGCGCCCGGATTGAAGGTCGTCGTGGACGGAGGCGAGTTGCCCTTTCGTCAAACTCTCCGCGCCGCGCGCGACGAGCACGCCCGTCTCCTCGAACAACTCGCGCGCCGCGCACGCGATCATCGCGGCGAGTTCCGCGTCCGTCGCATGCTCGACCGTCACGTCCGCGTCCCCCGCGTCGCGCTGCCCGCCGGGGAAAGCGTAGAAGCCGCCGAGGAAAGCCATCTGCTCGCCGCGCCGCGCCCAGAAGATTTCCGGGTCGTCGCCGTCCGTGTCCGGGCGCAGAAGAATCACGGCGGCGGCATCCTTCGGCGTCGCTGCCGCAGTCGTCGTTGCATGCGGCGTGTTCGGAGTGCCTGCCGTCTGTGTCGCGGTCTGGAGGTTGGTGGTCTCGCTCACGTCACTCGTTCCCCTGCCAGCGGAAGCGTTCGCCGTCGCCGCCCGTCCAGGGGTTGCCGCGCATGTGGTAGCCGCCCTCTTCCCAGAATCCCGCGTGGTCGCTTTCGAGAAAGCTGACGCCCTTGATCCACTTGGCCGACTTCCACGCATAGAGTTGCGGCACGATGAGGCGCACAGGGCCGCCGTGTTCGGGCGGGATCGGCTCGCCTTCGTGCGACCACGCGAAGAGCGCATCTTCGGCGAGAAAGTATTCAATCGGCAAATTCGTCGTCCAGCCGTAGTCGTATGCCGAGGCGACGACGAACTTCGCTTCCGGCCTGACGCCCGCGAGCCGCGCGACCTCGCGCGTCGGCACGCCGCCCCACACGTTGTCGAGCCGCGACCAGCGCGTCACGCAATGAAAGTCCGCGTAGACCTTCACGGACGGAAGCTGCATGAATTCGTCCAGCGACCACTTCAGCGTTTGTTCGACCAGTCCGCCGACCTCGAACGTCCACGTCGAGAGGTCTACTTCGGGCGTGCCGTGCGCGTCGAGCACAGGCCACTTGCGCGTGCGCGTCTGCCCCGGCGGGACGCGGTTCGCGCGCCGCGTGTCCGGGCTGATAATCAAGTCGCCTTCGGCCAACTCTTCCGGTCGCCGGGGTTCCTCTTTCTGATATTTAGGGTCTCGAAAAATGCCGTCAAGAAAACTCATAAGTGATAGATAGTATCAGTGGATTGTAGTCAGTGGTTGTTGAGTGTTTCCCCGCTTGAATGCCGGCGGCCAGTCCTGCATCTCGTCCGCAGACGGGTGTTCCGCCGCTTACTTCTTCGCGGATTTCTCCGCCAGCTTCATCAACTCTTCCGGCATCCATTTGCCGACGCCTTTCTCCGTTACGCCGCGAATGCCGACGCTGCGGTCGTGCCATTCGTCCGCCGTGCCGGTGTGCCCGCGCTCGCGCTCGTAGCGGATGGTTTGCTCGAGACTGAGGAGGATGCCGCTGATGATCTCGCGCCAGTCTTCCGTCTGGATGCCGCGGCGGACGAGCGAGAGTCCAGCCGACCAGTCCTCCTGGGGCGCGCGTGCGTCCTGTTCGGGAATCGCGAGGAGGTGCAAGGGCGGCATGGGCGCGCCCTTGTACTCGCTTAAAAGCCTCGCGCGCAAATCCTTCAGAGACATCTCCGGATTCTCGCGCCAGAGCACCTGCGCGCGCCGGAAAATGTCTGGCACGGTCGTTTGTTCTTTAGACATCTGGCGTCAAAACCTCTTCTCAACTTCGGTGTTTGCCGGTTGAGACTAATTTATACCATTTGTCACTTCAACGCTATTGAGGCCGCATCCTGCACGACTTTGGCGTCGAATTCGCTCGACGCGGCCTTGCGTAAAGAGTCCGCCGCATCCATCATATGACTTCACCACGAATCATCATCGAAGCATTCAAGGGGTCGTTTTGCCGTGTCTGAAATTATCTCCATCGAGCAATCCAACATCAATACGGACGCGCACGGCGCGCGGACTACGTGCCCGGTCTGCGGGCGCGAGGCGGCGGACGGGCTGTTGCCGTTCGCGGAACTCACAGAGCATTTGAAAAAGCCGATAGCGGCCAACGCGCCCGCCGGGCATCTGGTGTCGGCAGTCTGCCCGCGTTGTGTCAGTTTGTTCGAGCGTGCGCACGCCGCGCTCGCGCAGCACGCAGTCATCTTCGAGCAGGGCGGCTACGTGCTGCCCACCCCGCTCCGTATGGGCGCGGACGAACGCTTCACGGGGCGCGGCGTGACCGTCGCGTTCCTCGACTCAGGCTTCTACGCGCACCCAGACCTGACGACGCCGCACAACCGCATCCTCGCTTATCACAACATCGTTCGCGGCGATGCATCCACGCTGGAGACGAACGACCCTGTGAGCTGGCACGGCATGATGACCTCTGTGGTCGCCGCCGGCAACGGCGCGCTCTCGAAAGGCTTCTACCGCAGCATCGCGCCGGATGCGTCTGTCGTACTCGTCAAGGTCAGTCGTTCGGGTCGCATCACGGAGCGTGAACTCCGGCGCGGCCTGCTCTGGGTGATGGAACATCGAGAGCAGTACAACATTCGTGTGCTCAACGTCTCGGCGGGCGGCGACTTCAACGAGTCTTACCTGCACAATGCGCTCTCTCTCGCCGTCGAACGCGCCGTGCGCGAGGGTCTCATCGTCGTTTGTGCGGCGGGCAACTCCGGGCACGAACCCGGCCACCCCGTGCTGCCGCCTGCGAGCGCGCCCTCGGTCATCACCGTCGGCGGACTCGACGACCAGAACTCGCTCGACCGCGCGCGCAGAGGCATGTATCGCTCGTCATACGGCCCGACCTACGACGGACTTCAGAAGCCCGAAGTGATCGCGCCCGGCATCTGGATTCCCGCGCCCATCCTGCCGCACACGCCGACACACACGGAGGCCGAACTCTACGCCAAACTCGACCGCGCGCCCGACGCACAACTGCGCGGCCTGATCGAAGAGGGCAGGGACATTGACCGCGACCTCTACGACTCGCGCGAGTTGCCCGCGCATCTCCTCCGCCACCTGATTACGATCAAGCTGCACGAGGCCGACGTAATCAGCGAGCACTACAAGTTCGTTGACGGCACTTCATTCTCCGCGCCGGTCGTCTCCTCGATCATCGCCTGCATGCTCGAAGCCAATCCGGGCCTCACGCCGCAGCATGTCAAGCGCATCCTGATTGACACGGCGGAGCGCATGCCCGGCATCGAGACGGAACGGCAGGGCTGGGGCGTCGTCTCTGCCGAGCGTGCCGTCGCCCTCGCGCTCGCGCTGCGCCCGCCGTTGGTGTGAAACCTCCCGACCTTCGAGAAATCCGTCACCTGGTAAGTTTTTCCGGCAGTCCCGCGCGTCCCCGTTTTCCCTGATTGAAGAAGCGAAACTCTCGCCACGCGCCGCCATCTTGCGGCTTCCCGGATTTACACGGCCTACGGCCTCGCGGCGAGACTGTGGCGTGAGGATTGCAAAGTTCTCAGGCGGAGTTTTGGACAGGAGTTTGAGAGATGTTGAGAGAAGAATTTGCGGGGGCCAACAAAGCGGGCGCGTCAATCCTGTCGCCGCTGGAACGTCGCATGGCGGGCCGCGTCGTGCCGAGGATACCGGCGTGGTTAGAGACGTATCACCTGACGATGCTGACGCTCGTCTGGTGCGCGCTGATCGTGTTGTTCAGCTACCTTGCGGCTGGCGACATTCGCTGGCTGTGGGCCGTGTCGCTGCTGGTCGTCTGCCAGTACGTCACGGATCACTTCGACGGCAAGGTCGGCAAGTATCGCAACACTGGACTCGTCAAGTGGGGCTTCTACATGGATCACCTGCTCGACTACGTTTTCCTGTGCTCGATTCTCACCGGCTACGCCTTCATCCTCCCGGAGCGCTCGCGCCTGCACCTCTTCTTCCTGCTCGCGGTCTTCGGCGGCTACATGGTCAACTCGTTCCTCGCCTTCGCCGCGACCGCCGAGTTCAAGATCAGCCACCTCAAGTTCGGCCCGACGGAGTTTCGCCTCGCGCTCATCGCGATCAACACGCTGCTCATCTGCTACGGCACGAAGCACATGGTCAAGGCGCTCCCATTCGTCGCCGCCGGCGCGCTCCTGCTGCTCGGCCTGCTCGTCTACCGGACTCAGAAAGAAATCTGGCGTCGCGACATGGAACACAAAGCGGCCAACCTCTAAACACTCCCTCTCATGCCGGGGTTGCTAGACACGTGCGGCGCGCGTGTGCCACAATTCCGCGCAAACCTTTTCAGTAAAATAAGACCGAAAATTCAGAGAGGAACAATCATGGCAGAGAACGAGAACGCTTCCGCCGAAGCGCCACAGACGAATGATGAGGCCGCCGTCGAGAACAACGCTGAGACCACGAGCGAGGCCGCCGTCGAAACGGCTGGCGAGGCTACAGGCGAGACTGCAAGCGAGACTGCAAGCGAGACCGCCGCAACCGCAGAGCCGCAGCCGGAGACGCCCGCACCCGTCGAAGAGATTTCCTACCACGCCGTCGAGAAGGACGGCCACGTCACGGCCATCTGGGAGATGAAGGGCCGCAAGCAGAGCAGGGGATTACCTTCGCGCGGCGGCTCCCGGCTGAGCACGTCAACGCCCGCGCCCGCGATCACGCCCGCGCGCAAAGCCTCCGCGAGCGCCTCTTCATCCAACACCCCACCCCGCGCGCAGTTAATCAACAGTGCCGTCCGCTTCATCAACGCGAGTTCCGCGCGCCCGATCAGTTGGCGCGTCTCTTCCGTCAGGGGCGTGTGCAGCGTCAACACGTCTGCGAGTCGCAGAACTTCATCTAAGGCCGTGCGTCCCTCTCGCACGCCCGCCGCGCCCCTGTGCTCAGCGATCAGCACGTCCATGCCGAAGGCGCGCGCCAGACGTTCGACGCCGCGACCGAGCGAGCCGTAGCCGATAATCCCCAGCGTGCTTCCGTGCAGGTCTCGGATGGGATGGTCGAGCAGGCAGAATTGCGCTGCGCGCTGCCACGCGCCCGCACGCAAGTCCGCGCGGTAGGCGACGAGTTGACGACTGAGCGCCAGCGCCAGCATCAGGACGTGTTCCGGCAGCGTGTGGCGCGCGTAGCCGCGCACGTTCGAGACCGTCACGCCGTGCTCTTGGCAATAGTCAAGGTCAACGATGTCCACGCCCGTCGCCGCGACCGCGATCATTTTCAGTTGCGACAACTGCCTTAATACCTCCGCGCGCAGGCTTACTTTGTTCGTAACCGCAATCGTCGCTTCGCGCAGTCGCTCCAGAATTTCTTCGGGACGCGTCTCGCCGTAGTCGTGCCACTCGTGCGCGAACGCGGGCGGGCGCACGTCGGCGCGAAGAGTGTCGCGATCCAGAAACACGATTCTTTCCATCGCTTGAATCCGCTTTGCTTAAAGTGAGAAGAACTGCGTCGAAAGGAAGCCCCACAGGATGACCGTGAGGCCGCCGATCTCGCCCGCGATGAGGAGGTACATGTACCACGTCGTGGTGAAATTGCGCTCGGTGAAAATGTTGTCCGTGTCGTCTTTGATGCCGTGCGAGAGGTAGCCGAAGAGGGTCAGCATGAAGAAGAGAAGCACGAGTCCCGTCGCGCCCAATTGCACGCGCGCGGAATAGGGGCTGTATTCCAGCAGCTTCGCCATCACGAGCGCGGCGAAGCTGTACATGAAGGCGGCGCGGTGCGCGATGTCCACGTAGACGGGCGCGCGGTGCTCTGCACTCGTCATTATCCCCCTGTACTTCAAAACGCCGATCAGCATCCCCGTCAAAAGGTAGAAGCCCGACGCGGCGAGAGTGATCTTGACGGCAAGGCTCATCTCATCTCCTTTCCATTCAGACGACCGCGAGGAAGCGTATAGTAGCACCACTTCGCCTTGAGCGTCCCCACGCGCGGTGTTAGCATCCTGCTCCGTTCTTCAATCCCGTGGCCCCGAACATTCGCACGACATGAGCATCCCACCCACGGACGCGCCGGAGACACCAACCGAAGAAGCGAGAGGCGCACATCGTCGCTCGACAGTGTTGAAGTGGGGCGTGGTCGTCTTCGCGGCGCTGGCGGTCGCGCTGATACCCGTCCCCGCCGGCATCACTGTGCAGTCGTGGCGGCTGCTGGCGATCTTCGTCGCGACGATTGTCGGCTCGATTGTGCGGCCCATGCCGGGCGGGGCCGTCGTGCTCGTCGGCGTGTCGGCGGTGGCTCTGCTGGGCGTGCTGCCTGTGCAGCAGGCGCTCGGCGGCTACGCCGACCCGATTGTGTGGCTTGTGCTGGCGGCCTTCTTCATGTCGCGCGGGATGATTAAGACGGGGCTGGGGCGGCGCATCGCATTTCTCTTCATCCGCGCGATGGGACGGCGCACACTCGGACTCGGCTACGCGCTCGTGCTGACGGACGGGCTGCTGGCGATGATTATCCCTTCAAACGGAGCGCGCTCCGGCGGGATTATCTTCCCCGTCGCCAAGAGCCTCGCCGAAGCTTACGACTCACGGCCCGGCCCCTCCGCACGGCGACTCGGCGCGTACCTCTCCGTGCTGCTCTACCAGTGCGACGTGATCGTCTGCGCGATGTTTCTGACGGGGCAGGCCTCGAACGTCCTCATCGCGAAGTTCGCGAAGGAAGTGACGGGCATTGACCTGAGCTACAGCCGCTGGGCGCTCGGCGCGCTGCTGCCCGGCATTGTCTCGCTCGCGGTCGTGCCGCTTTTGCTCTACCGTGTCTTCCCGCCCGAAGTGAAACACACGCCCGCCGCCGCCGAACTCGCTGACGCAGAACTTCGTCGAATGGGGCCGATGCGCTGGCCGGAGCGCGTCATGCTGCTGGTCTTCGCGCTCGTCGCAGGGCTGTGGATGACGACCGCGTGGCACGGTTTGAACTACGCCGTCGTGGCGCTCTTGGGCATCTGTGTGCTGCTCCTCGGCGGCGTCCTCGAATGGGAGGACGTGCTCGCCGAGCGCGGCGCGTGGGACGTGTTTATCTGGTACGGCGGACTCGTGCGAATGGCCGAGGCGCTTGGCGAGACGGGTATCACCAAACGTTTCGCAGAGGCTTCGGCGGCGTTCACGAGCGGGTGGACGTGGTGGGCGGCGCTTGGCCTTCTGCTCCTCGTCTACTTCTACGCGCATTACGCGTTCGCCAGCATCACGGCGCACGCGACGGCGATGTACACGCCCTTCCTCGTCGTCATCCTCGCCGCCGGCGCGCCGGCCTACCTCGCCGTTCTCTCGCTCGCTTACTTCTCGAACCTCAACGCCTCGCTCACGCACTACGGCACGACGCCCGCGCCCATCTGGTTCGGCGCAGGCTACGTCCGGCAAAGAACGTGGTGGCTGCTCGGCCTGCTCGTCTCCGTGCCGAACATCATCATCTGGTCTGTCGTGGGCTTGCTGTGGTGGAAGGCGCTCGGCTGGTGGTGAAGCTTTGCAGCAGCCACAGGGAAGCGGTCTCAAGCCGGAGGGAAGTTTGCTTGAAAGGCACGCTATCTAGCTGTTCGGTAGAGCAGCTTGTTGGGCGGCGGCAACATGGAACAGTACTCACCCTGAACATTTAACACCGGCGCGCCACAAGAAGCACTCAGGCGATTCTTTCAGCCTTGAGCTTGCGCTCTCGAAAGAAAAGAAACAGCGGCAAACCCAGGGACACGCCGACCAGTAATGTGCAAAGCACGTAAACCCACAAATTCTTCATTCCACGCCGACGCCCTTCAGAGAAGACGAAAAGCCAGAGCGCAAAGGCTGAGACGACGACATCCACGCCGAAGAATGCAGAGATGTTGTTTTGGAAGAGCAGCCTGAAGATCAGCGGCACATCAAGACCGTGCGCCGCCAGAAAAGGAACGAGGTATGAGAGAGGCAGAACCACGCCCAGAATAGCCGCGATAAGGAAGAGCCACTGCATCGTCATTTCTCCATCATTGGACATGCTATGTCGCACGTTCGCGCGCGGGCGCAAGGGACGCGGACTCACTCGCCCAGTTGGATGTTGTAGGTCTTGATCTTTGAGTTGAGCGTCGTCGCGTTCATGCCTAAGAGTCGGGCGGCGCGGGATTGGTGGCCGAGCGTTTGTTTGAGGGCGTGGCCTGAGAGAAATGCGCTGCCGATTCATTCAGCAGCAGCCTCTTCTTTCACCTTTTCCTGTATCCACAAATTAAGTAGCGTTTCCGGTGAGACTCCGCGCCGTTTGGCTAATGAAACTAATTCAGCCGAGAGATTCGTTTCAACAGGAAAATATGTCGCTTCGGATTCTATTTCCACTTCAAATTCAACCGCTTTGGTTTGATCCCAGTAATCCGTCAGATCATGGTTAGCCCAAAACTCGCCCATCTCTTTGTATGATTGCGCCTCTGAAAGAGAGCTTTTATTTCTTCGCATGTCGCCTCCGTTCGGAATCCGTCATGTCGCGCGCGGACAAAATCAGCGCCCGTCCATCCTTTTTATACACGAAAAAGATTGCCAGATAACGCCCGCCCCCTGTTTGCCCGAAAGCAGAATAAACATTTTCACCTGAACGATGCCCTTTTTCAACAAAGCGGAAGCGGGGAGTATCAGCAAAGATTTCGGCGACTTCTTTCTGCGTAACGGTGTGTTTCCACAGAAGTTTTTGAACAATATCGTCAAGCCAAATAAAGCCTGTAATTTTCAAGTTTGGCTCTCCTGCAACATATTCCTACCCGGAGCAAGCTTATTGTAGAGAGTTTGGATTCATTCGCCCAGTTGGATGTTGTAGGTCTTGATCTTTGAGTTGAGCGTCGTCGCGTTCATGCCTAAGAGTCGGGCGGCGCGGGATTGGTGGCCGCCTGTCTGCTTGAGGGCGCGGCGAATGAGGTCTATCTCGAAGCGGCGGACTTCGTCGTAGAAGTTGACGCCGTGGCTCACGTCAACGGCGCTACCCGCGCCGGAGATTTGCGCTGCGCTGAAGGCTTTCTGCGGGTCGGAGATGTCGCGCGGCAGACACTGGCGCGTGAGCACGTCGCTGGGGGCGATGACGACGGCGCGCTCGACGACGTTCTCAAGTTCGCGCACGTTGCCGGGCCACGTGTAGGCTTCGAGCAGGGCGAGCACGTCGGGCGGGAGATGCTCGGAGACTTTGCGCGCGTTCTCTTCGTTGTACTTGCGTATGAAGTGCTGCGCGAGCGGGAGGATGTCTTCGCGCCGGTCGCGCAGGGGCGGCATCTCGATGGGGACGACGGCGAGACGATAGTAGAGGTCTTCGCGGAATGCGCCCTGCCGGACGGCTTCCTTGAGATCAATGTTGGTGGCGGCGACGATACGCACGTCCACGCGGCGCGGCGTGGTGTCGCCAAGCGGTGTGAACTCGCGCTCCTGTAAGACCCGCAGAAGCCGCGCCTGCGTCTCCGGCGGGAGGTCGCCGATCTCGTCGAGGAAAAGCGAGCCGCCGTCGGCGACTTCAAACAAGCCCTTCTTGGC
>JAIVJG010000137.1:0-1014 GCA_020200155.1 Acidobacteriota bacterium
GCTCAAGGCGACGCGCGGCTCGTTCGCTTTTCCGTAAGCAACGGCGAGCACGTCTTCGAGGGTGAGGTGGCCGCCAGTGAGGGTGAGCATGTTATGCCAGTCGTGACCGTCGGTGCGCCATCAGTCGAGTGGGCTGCGGACGGCGAGCGGACCGCGTTGGAGGACACGCGTGTAAATCATCGTCGTCTTCACATCTTTGTGCCCAAGAAGTTCTTGCACCGTGCGAATGTCATAGCCATTTTGCAGGAGCTGGGTGGCGAAGGAGTGACGGAAGGTATGCGGTCCAACGGGTTTTGAGATTTCGGCTGCTTGTGCGGCAGCGCGCACGGCGCGTTGGAGCGTGCTTTCGCTCATGTGCCAGCGGTAGGTGTGCTTGGTGGTCGGATCATATGCCAAGCGTTCGGAAGGAAACGCGTACTGCCATTTGAATTCGCAGTCAGCGTTAGGATATTTGCGCGCGAGGGCAAACGGTAATTCGACGTAGCCATAGCCCTTCGCGAGGTCTTGTCGGTGGAGCGATTTGCGCGCGGCAAGTTGTTCGCGCAATGCGGTGTCCAAACTCACCGGCAGCATGGTCACGCGGTCTTTAGCGCCTTTGCCGTCGCGCACGACGATTTGATGCTGCGCGAGGTCAATGTCCTTGACGTGCAACGTGACACATTCCATCAAGCGCAAGCCGCTGCCGTATAACAAGCGTGCCATCAAATCTGTGACGCCCGACATGCGCGACAAAATCGCGTCCACTTCTTCTTTGGTCAAAACCGTTGGCAGATGTTTGGGCTTTTCGGCGCGCACCGATTGAATCTGCGGGTCAAGGGGAATTTGCAATACCTCGCGATACAAGAACAAGAGCGCACTGAACGCTTGGTTTTGGGTAGAAGCGGCGACATTCTCCTTAACAGCCAACTGCGATAGAAACGCTTGGATTTCAGGTTCGCGCATCTCGCGCGGGTGGCGCAAGTTGTGAAAACGGATATAGCGGCGAATCCAATAAACGTAAGTGTCCTCGGTTCG
>JAIVJG010000137.1:1107-3608 GCA_020200155.1 Acidobacteriota bacterium
CGGGAGGCATAGTGCTTGAGCCGAAGCAACTCATGCACTTTGTCAAGAAGTTTGGGTTGTTGGGACACGTGTTCTCCACATCACGGGATTTGCAAAAAGCTGCTTGACAGACGAGCAAGTGAGGCTATACTCGCCGCACATAAGGAAATATACGGCACAATGCCGTATAATCTCTTAATGTGGGGGATTATACAGCAAGTTTGCCGTATAATCTATAGTTGGGCCGCTACATTGCACCGCGTAGTTCGCGAATGTTGCTGCTGAGATCGGGCGACCACGCCACTTGACAGCACGGGAGGAAGTGACCATGAACCCATTGATCTCTGCGTCGGTCGGTTTACTACTGGCCGTCATGCCGACTCGACCAGTCATCACCTCCCCTACCACAATCAAGGTTTTGACCACGAGGGCGATAGCGACCGTACTGAACAAGACGGGCGCGGAGTTCGAACGAACCACAGGCTACAAACTTGATATCACCAGCGATATTGCCATCAGGATGGTCCGGCGGATACAGGCCGGGGAGTCGTTCGACATTCTAGTCGCTTCGCCCGAGCAGATCGATGCTCTGACAAAAGAGGGCAAGATCACCGCCGGGACGCGGACCAACCTCGCGCGGTCTGGCATCGGCGTCGAGGTGCGGGCGGGCGCTCCTAAGCCTGACATCAGTTCAGTCGGGGCCTTCAAACGCGCGCTGCTCAAGGCGAAATCCGTCGCCTATCTCAAGGAGGGGCAGAGCGGCGTTTATCTCGCCGCCCTGATCAAGCGACTCGGGCTCGCCGACGCTCTCAAATCCAAGGTCGTGCGACCGGACACGGATACGGTTTCCGAGCTTGTCGCAAAAGGAGAGGTCGAGCTAGGACTCGTGGTCATTACTCAGATTCTAACGACCCACGGCGTCGAACTAGCCGGCCCGCTGCCGCCGGAGATCCAGTCCTACGTCGTGTTCGCCGCGGGCGTCAGCACGGACTCAAGAGCGCCGGCTGCGGCCAAAGAGTTGATCGAGTTCCTTACCGCCCACCGGGCTAAGCGCGTCATGAGATTGCAGGGCATGGAGACTTGGTCGGATATCCCACGGTGAGTCGTTTTGTGTCTCGGTGCCAAGGTCGTAGGTCGTGATGCGGTCTAACAACGGCATGCACCCGACGCCCCTTCACGAACTCTCTCATGTAAGTCGTGCGGGGCGCGGGTGATGCCCGGCGTTAGATTGCTCGCGCTATGGAGAAGCAAGTATGGACGAAGTGGCAAAATACAACATGGAGCGGTGGCAAGCACTCGCCCAAGCTAACGCCATTTTCACACGACCTTATCTTGCGTTAGATAAAGATTCCGCACAAAGTTACCTCGACCCTCAAAGGAGGCTTGGTGACCTTGCCGGAAAAGACGTGCTTTGTTTGGCTGCCGGTGGTGGGCAACAGTCAATCGCTTTTGCTTTGCTTGGCGCGAACGTGACGGTCGTTGATATTTCAGAAGCGCAGATACAGAGAGACGCGCAAGCAGCCTCTCACTACAAGTTGAGCCTGAAATTGGTTCAAGGTGACATGCGCGACCTTTCGCGTTTTGGCGAGGATTCCTATAACATCGTCTGGCACCCTTACTCGCTGAATTTTGTGCCGGACGCCCGAAAGGTCTTTCGTGAAGTAGCTCGCGTCTTGCGGGTGAAAGGGATATATCATTTCATGTGCGCGAACCCGTTTTTCATTGGTCTGGGGCGAAAAGATTGGAACGGAGAAGGCTACGCCCTTAAACTACCTTACGTGGATGGCGAGGGGATCACTTATGAGGATGAGAGTTGGATTTATAGAGGCGAACGTCCCGACAAACCGATCAAAGAGTGTAGAGAATACCGCCACACGCTTAGCACGTTGATAAACGGGCTCGTCGAGCAAGGCTTTCTGATTTTGAATGTATCGGAGCAGAGTCTCGGCACGCCAAACGCTGAGGCCGAGCCGGGGACATCAGAACACTTTACCTCTATCGCTCCGCCTTGGTTGATTTTCTGGGCGGCTCATCGCCCTGATATTTTAGGAGGTGGAAGCCGGCTATAATCGCTAATGTATGTTCAGGCTGCCATTAAAAGTTGCGGCTATGATGCGAAACTTCAAGCCGACGTGGTTTGTCGCCGGCGGCTGGGCCGTTGATTTGTATCTTGGTAAAGTTACACGCCCTCACGGTGATATTGAGCTTGCGATCTTTCGCAAAGACCAGTTGGCCTTACACAATTACCTTAAGGGATGGCTCTTACGGAAAGTAGTGCACGGTGAGTTCTCGCCTTGGTTTCAGAATGAATTCCTAATGCCCCCGACCCATGAGGTTCATTGTTTCAATGGGGGGTCCGCTCCTCAGCAGCTTGAAGTACTGTTGAACGAGGGGGGTGATAAAGAGTGGATATATCGGAGAAACGGAAAAGTCACAAGACCATTGGCTAAGTGTCAGCTAGTCTCAAAGGAAGGCGTAAAATTCCTGTGCCCGGAGATAGTATTGCTCTACAAATCAAAGAA
>JAIVJG010000003.1 GCA_020200155.1 Acidobacteriota bacterium
CGAGGTCTTGCCTCTGATCGGGCAGGACGCAGGCGACGGGCAGCGCCCGTTGGTGACGGGTGCGAGCCTCGGCGCATACCTCTCGGCTAACACATATTTCCGCCACCCAGACCTGCTGCGCGGTGTGATCGCGATGAGCGGCAGTTACGACGTGCGCTCCTGGTTCGAGGGCTACTTCGACGACAACGTCTATTTCAACAACCCCGTGCAATACCTCCCGAACATCAACGACGACTACTTCCTGCCCATCTTGCGGCGGGCGGACGCCATCGTCATCCTGTCAGGACAGGGATCATACGAAGCGCCGGAGCGCAGCCGTCAACTCGCAGGGATTCTGGCGGCGAAGGGCATCCCGCACACGCTCGACATCTGGGGCCACGACGTGGATCACGACTGGCCCTGGTGGCGCAAGATGTTGCCTTACTGGCTGGACAAACTTCTGTGATGGAGTAAAGAAGAAGGGCGAAAGTACGGGCACGCCCGTAGCGTGAATTAAAGATTTCATCGAGGCGCAGCCCTGTCATAACTTTCGCCTTTCGCCTCCGCCTTTCTCCTTTCCCTCTAGGGTTGATCTGCGCCTTTCTTGCCTTTTTTCTTCGGCGGTTGTTCGGTCTCGCCGCGCGGGCGCGCGACCGTTGGCGGCGGCGGCGCAACGTCGTCTTTGGGTGAGGTGACGACGGGCTTCTTCGGTGCGGCGTCGGGCGCGGGCGCGGCGTTGTTCAGAGATTCGCCGGGCGCGGGCGGCAGTGTAATCTGTTCCAGTTTCGGCTCGATGAGAATCGCCGGGAGAGCGCGGTTGGTTTCATCGCTCCTGGCTCCTCGTGCGACGACGAAAGACTCGCGCTCCTCTGCCATCTCGCGCTGGCGCTGGTGGTAAAGCTCCTTGATGTCTTCGGGCATCGGCGGCGGCTCCTCGAACTTCTCCTTGGGCTTGTCCTTCATAAAATCTTTCATAAAGTCAATCCAGATCGGGAGCGCGCCGTGGCCGCCCGTCATGTCCCCGCCGAGTGATTTCTTGCGCTCGGAGTAGCCCATCCAGACGCCCGTCACGTAGGTCGGCGTGTAACCGATGAACCACACGTCTGTGTGGTCGTTGACCGTGCCCGTCTTGCCTGCCACCTGAACGCCGATGCTCGACGCACCGGGAGCCGTGCCGCCCGGCGCGGTGACGCCACGCATCATCTGCACCATCGTCAGCGCGACGTACTGGCTGACCACTTTGAAGGTCGTCTTCTCCCACTCTTCGAGCGTGTTGCCGTCTCGATCCATGACGCTGCGGATGAGATGCTTTTCGTTGCGGACGCCCTTGTTGGGGAAGGCCGAGTAGGCCGAGACCATCTCGATGAGCGGCACTTCAGTCGCGCCAAGCGCAGAGGGAAGGTATGGTGCCATCGGCTGCGTGATGCCGAAGCGCCTGACCATCTGCGCGCCGGTCTGGATGCCGATCATGTCGAGCGCATGCACCGCCGGTATGTTGAGCGAGTGTGCGAGGGCGGTCTTCATCGGCACGTCGCCGCAACTGAGCGAGCCATCGTAGTTGTGCGGCTGCCAGCTACCCTTCTTGATGGGAGCGCCGCTTAAGACGGAGTCCGGCGTCATCCCCCACTCGACGGCGGCGGTGTAGACGAAGGGCTTGAAGCACGAGCCGGTCTGGCGATAAGCCTGCGTGGCGTTGTTGAATTTGTTGGTGCTGAAATCGTAGCCACCGATCATCGCCGCAATTTCCCCGTTTTTGGCGTTGATGGTCATCATCGCGCCCTGCACGGCGGGAATTTGCGACAACTCGACCTTCAAACGACGGCTGCCCTCGTCCACCTCTTTAATCTTGAACTCCGTCAGGTCGCCGATTTTAAACTCAGTCTTCGGCTGGCGGTTAGAGCGTCCCATGTCCTTCGACGTGACGGTCGCCTCGTAGTTGCCGAAGCGCGCCGTGGCCTCGTTTTTTGCCGCGTCAACTTTGGTGATGAGTGCGATGCGGTAGGAGTCAGGCTCGTACTTGTTGACGTACCAGTCGGAGTGTTTGTAGCTGGCGAGCATCTGCGGCGTGACGGGCGCACCATTCGCCTGCGCGGAGATGTTCTGGTACTCGCCGCGCCAGCCGCCGTGCGTTCTATCATAGGTGCGAAGTCCGGCACGCAGGGCTTCATAAGCTTTCTTCTGCGCCGCGACGTTGATCGTCGAATATACAGTCAGGCCGCTCTGCGCGACGCGCGTCGTGTACTTGTCTTCGAGGTACTGGCGAATCTCTTCGACCGGGTAGCTGAACATCGTCGCGTGCTGCTGCGAAGGGGCGAAGGCAGAGTCGTTGAGCTTAATCGGTCGAGCCTTCGCGGCGTCGGCTTCCGACTGCGAGATGAAGCTGTTGTTCGCCATCAACTGTAGGACGAGGTTGCGGCGCTCGCGCGAGGCCTCCGGGTTGACGGTCGGCGAAAGCTGGCTCGGAGCTTTCGGGATGCCGGCCAGAAGCGCCGCTTCTTCTGTGGTCAGGTCTTTCGCGTGTTTGCCGAAGTAGGTCTCAGCCGCCGCCTCGAACCCGTAAGCGCCAGCGCCGAGGAAAATGTTGTTGGCGTACATCTCCATGATCTGCTGCTTCGTGTAGTAGCGTTCGATCTGGAGTGCGACGACCCACTCGTTGACCTTGCGCTTGTAGCTCTGTTCGGGCGTGAGGAAGAGCCGCTTGGCGAGTTGCTGCGTCAGCGTCGAGCCGCCCTCGCGGCTGCCCGTCGTGACGTTTTTCCAGACCGCGCCGAGGATGCGGACGGGATCAATGCCTTTGTGCTCGAAGAAGCGCGCGTCCTCGACGGCGAGGATGGAGTTGCGTACGTTCGGCGGAATCTCTTCAAACTTGAGAGGGATGCGCCGTTCGAGCGCGAACTCGCCGATCACAGTCTCGCCGTCGTCTGCATAGACGCGCGTGACCACGCTTGGGCGATACGTCGCCAACGCCTTGACCTCTTCGGCGGCGCGCGAATAGTTGAGGCTGTAGGCGAGGACGATGCCGGTCAGTCCGCCCGCGACAAGCGCCAGCAGGATCACGGCGGGGAACCAGAAGCGACGCCACGCGCCGCGCCGCCGCGTTGTCGCGGGACGTAGAGGCGTGCGTGTTGCGGGAACGTTTGTGCGCGGGGTGTTGGCTGACATGGATTGCACCTCTTCGGGAAAGCAAGCGGGTGGCAGTCGCTTTGAAAGCTGCCGTGTTCATCTCTGCGGAGACACGCCGTCGCCCGCGTCGCAAATTATAACGTAAGACCTCCGCCGAGTGCGAGGCACGTGTAGAGTCGGGCGGCGAAAGTGCGAGTCATTCGCACGCAACCGGCGGAGATACGTGGACGCGGCGGGCGGGTGGCTTGCCCCGGCTCGTGGCGGCATCTATAATCTTCGGCGAGGCATCTTAAAGGATGCAGTTTGAGGGGGCGAAAGGTTTCGACAGGGGTCGTGATCGCCGCACGGATGCATGCCGGGCTACTCTATGCAGCTCGTTAAAAAGCGTAGGGAAAAACCAATTGCCAACAATCAAGAATTGGCACTCGCAGCCTAATTAACCTTAGCCTGTGAGCGTCTCGCCGCAAGTTGCTCAAGCGCGCGGAGCGAGATGTCACTCAGTTGAGCTGGCCCGCTCCCTGTGTCCGGGGGGAGCGGGCGAGACAAAACCGGGCTAGTCGCCTGCGGGGTCTTAGACGCTTCACTGACCCGCCGGCGGCGAACGCGCCTGAGAGAGACGGGCAGAGGAGAAGCGTCTAAGCATGTAGAGTTCGACGGCATCGGCCTTTGGACCCGAGTTCGATTCTCGGCGCCTCCATTCAATGTCAGGGATTGACGAAGGTAGCGGCCACGTTCGTCATGCGGTGTGATAACATCGCACGAACGTGGCCGCTATTCACGTTTGCAGCCGTGGAGAAGGAGAGGGTAGATGAGCGCGACAACTCAGTCAATGACCGCCGACGAGCTACTTGCGTTGCCGAAGGATGGTTTCCGGTACGAGTTGGTAAAAGGAGAACTCAGGCAAATGTCTCCCGCAGGCAGCGAACACGGCGCGGTTATTTTTAACTTATCCATCCTGCTCGGTCAGCACATCAGGGCGAACAATCTTGGGCAAGGCTTCGGCGCGGAGACAGGATTTAAGATTGCTTCTGATCCAGACACGGTACGAGCGCCAGACATAGCATTTGTGAAGCGTGAGCGTATCCCGCAGGCAGGGATACCCAAAGACTTCTGGCAAATAGCGCCTGATCTCGCCGTCGAAGTCGTCTCACCGGGCGATACCTTCAACGCGGTGGATCAGAAGGTGGAGGACTGGCTGACGGCGGGTACAAGCATGGTTTGGATCGTCAATCCGAAGCTGCGAAGCGTGACGGTTTACCGTTCGCTGACGGACGCGATTATTCTTTCCGAGAACGACGAGCTTGAAGGGCAGGCGGTTGTGCCCGGCTTTAGCTGCAAGGTGGCGGAGATTTTTGTCTGAACGAACATTGCCGGCGGAGTTAAGCGAATTTCTTTGAAAAGCGATCTGCCCATCGGAATCTTTGATAGCGGCGTCGGCGGCCTGACCGTCTACAGGGCGCTGCACGAACGCCTGCCGGACGAGCGTTTCATTTACCTGGGCGACACGGCGCGCGTGCCTTACGGGACGAAGTCGCTGGCGACCGTCGAGCGTTACGCGATTGAGAACGCGCGTTTCCTCGAAGCGCGCGGCATCAAGCTGCTGGTCGTGGCGTGCAACACGGCGTCGGCGCTGGCGCTGCCGGCGATTCGCGGCGCGGTCGGCGTGCCGTCGGTCGGGATGATCGAGACGGGCGCGGGCGCGGCGGTGCGCGAATCGGAGGGGAAGAGAATCGGCGTGATCGCGACAGAGTCAACCGTCAGGAGCGGGGCTTACGCGCACGCGATTGCGAAACTCGCGCCGGACGCGAAAGTGTCCGAACGCGCGTGCCCGCTCTTCGTCGCGCTCGCGGAAGAGGGTTGGGCCGAGTCGGAAGTGGCGAGGCTTGTGGCCGAAGAGTACCTGCGCGAACTGCGCGAAGCAGACATTGACACGCTGGTGCTGGGCTGCACTCATTACCCGATTCTGCGCCGCGTGATTCAGGAGACAGTCGGCGACGGCGTGCGCCTGATAGATTCGGGCGACGCGGCGGCGGAGAGCGTCGCGGCTCTACTTGAAGAGAGTGGGCTGCGCCGTCGCAGTTTCGGCACGGCGACCGGCCAGTTACTCAGGGAGCGTGCGCGAGCGGGACGCCTGTGCGACGATCTGGATCATTTTTACGTGACGGACGCGGCGGAGCGTTTCGCGCGCGTCGCGGAGAGATTTTTGGGAAGCGCGCCTCGCGTGCTGGAAGCGGTGGAGGTATGGGGACACGATGAGCTTCACACAGGCAAGTGAAGTGCTGGCACGCACGGACGGTCGGCGCGCGGACGAGTTGCGGCAGGTACGCATCACGCCGAGCTTTATGCCTTACGCCGAAGGCTCCGCGCTGATCGAGATGGGGCGCACACGCGTCATCTGCACCGCCACGCTCGAAGAGCGCGTGCCGCACTTCCGTCGCAATCTGGGGCAGGGCTGGCTCACCGCCGAGTACTCCATGTTGCCGCGCGCCACGCAGCAGCGCACCTCGCGCGAGACGGGGCGCGGCGGCCCTTCGGGTCGCACGCACGAGATTCAGCGATTGATCGGGCGATCCCTGCGCGCCGTCGCAGACCTCTCGCTCCTCGGCGAGCGCACCATCACGCTCGACTGCGACGTGCTGCAAGCCGACGGCGGCACGCGCACGGCCTCGATCACGGGCGCATACGTCGCCTACGTGCTCGCCTGTCACAGTCTGCTGCGCGCGGGCAAAATCGCGCGGCTGCCGATCAAAGGCGAGGTGGCCGCCGTCAGCGTCGGCATCGTCGGTGGCAAGGCTCTCCTCGATTTGAAGTACGACGAAGACTCGCGGGCCGCCGTGGACATGAACGTCGTCTGCACGGGCGATGGGCGCTTCATCGAGGTACAGGGTACAGCCGAGGGCGAGCCGTTCGCCCGCGAGGAGATGGACGAACTGCTGGCGCTCGCCGCCATCGGCCTCGACAAGTTATTCGCCACGCAACGCGCCGCCATCGAGCAGGCGACCGCCTAGCGCCCGAAACATTTGAAAGATAGAGTGAAGATTGATTTTCATGCGGGTTGCAATCGGGACTTGAAGCGAGCAACATTGCAGCCAGTGGAACGCATCTGACGGCTGTTCAAGCAGGGTCGCTTTAAACCTTAACGGCTCGACCGCCGGATTCTTCAATTCATGTCGGCATTCCAGAGGAGTCAGTTTTAACCCATGCGACGTTTCAGCATTTCTTTCGCCTGTCTTTTGGCGCTGGCGCTCTCGTCAATCGCCGCCAACGCGCAGGAGACTTTCACGAGTCCCGACGCGGAATACACGCTTGAGCTTCCCACCTCGACGTGGAAATCTCTGGCGCGCACGGACAGCGTCCACCTCCACACAGACTTCGTCAATGGCGACCGCAATGACGGTTTCCTGCGTATCCGCAAGGAAGTGGTGGACGCCGGCGCAACGCCAGCCGCGCTCGCCAGCCGCGATCAGGACTTAAAACTGCGTTACCTCTCCGGCTTCGTCGGCGGGAAAGAGGAGAATTTCGCCGGACGCTTGAACGGCGTCACCATCTCCTACGAGTTCACGAGCGCGGGCAAACCGATGGCCGGGCGCATCTACTACCTGAAGGCCGACAGCCGCACCGTCTACATGCTCCACTTCACAGGGATGCGCGACAAACTGCTCCGCCTGCGAAACCAGACGGACGCCATCGCGCGCAGCTTCCGTCTGAAGTAGTCCGGCCAGCCTGAGATAAAAACACGCAGCCGCCCGTCGCGCTCGACAAAGCGACGGGGCGGCTGCAAGCTTTTGCGAAATTATTTCGACCCGGCTTCCCCCGCCGCCCAAGCACACATGAAACTAAATCTCGCGCCCGGACTCACGATAGGGAAGTCGCCGATTAACGGGCGCGGCTGCTTCGCGTCCCACTTTTTCCTGCAAGGCTACAAGATCGCAGAGTACGCAGGCGAGCGGATTTCACGCAGGGAAGTGGCGCGCCGCGTCAGGACACGCCGCAAGCTCCGCATCTGCGCCCTCAACCCGTACTGGAGCCTCGACGGCAGCCTCGGCGGCAACGGCACGCACTACATCAACCACTCCTGCGCCCCGAACTCCTACATGAAAATCCACCACGGCCACATTCTCTTCATGGCGCTGCGCGACATCAATCCGGGCGATGAGATCACCTGCGATTACATCTCGTCTTACCACTCGGACGCAAAAAAATGCCGCTGCCGGTCGCCCATATGCAGAGGTACGATCAACAAAATCGTTTAAGAGTAACGAACAGGAAGCTTTCAACTCGTCGCTTATCGCTTCTTTCTCGCCACTCGCTGCTTCTTTAAAGTCTCGGCAGCGTGAAGCTGAACTTCGAGCCGCGCCCGACTTCGGATTCGAGCTCGACCTCGCCGCCGTGCTGCTCGACGACTTCGCGGACGAAGGCGAGGCCGAGGCCGGTTGATTCCTCTTCCTTGTCGTGCCCTTCGCGCGCGACGCGGTAAAACTTTTCCCACACGCGGTCAACGGCTTCGGGCGGGATGCCGTAGCCTCGATCCTCGACGACGACGCGCACGGCGTCGGCTTCGAGCGCGGTCGAGAGCATGATGGATGTGCGCTCCGGGCTGTACTTGATGGCGTTCTCAACGAGGTTCGCGACCGCCCGCGTGATGAGGCTGCGGTCGGCGGCGACCGGCGGCAGCTTCGTGCCGTTCGTCTCGACCAGGCGGATGCGCTTTCTCTTTGCGATTGACTGGAAGTTCGCGACCGCCTCGCGCACCACGTCGCCGAGCATCAGCGGCATCTTCAAGACTTCCTGCCTGTCTTTCTGTTCGAGCTGTGTGACGGAGAGGAAGGCGTTAATCATGCGCGACAGACGTTGCGACTCGTTGCTGATGATCCCCAGGAATTCACGCGCCTCCGCCGGGAGGCTCTCGTCCGACACGAGCAATTCGGCGAAGCCGTTGATACTCGTGATCGGTGTGCGCAACTCGTGCGACATCAGCGAGACCATGTCGCTCTTGAGCTTCTCGTACTCCTTGATGCGCGTCACGTCGCGCGCCGTGACGGCGAGGCAGAGCGGGCGCGTCGAGCCGGACTTTTCACTCCCCCCGCTTTCGCCTTCCGTAACGAGCGAGATACGCAGCGCGAGCGTCTCGTTGCGGTCAATGAGGAATAACTCGTGCTCGTAAGGCTGGCCTGTTTGCAGCACGCGACGCACGGCAATCGCCGGTTCGTCGAAGACGCCCGCGCGGAAGCGATCCAGCAGGCCGAACAGATCGAGCGCGCGGCATTCTTTCGCCGAGAGGCGCGCGGCGTCGAGCATCGGCTGGTTGACGTGCGCGAGCGTGCCGTCGAGATATGCGACGGCGTGCCCGTCCGGCGCTTGCGAGAGGACGCGCCCCGCGAAGCTCTGCTCCGCGAGCAGCCCGCTCACCACGCCGAAGGATTCGAGACGGTGCGCGGCGGCCAGCGCCGAGTAAAAAGACTCGCGCGCTTCCGGCACTTCAAGCGCCCGCGCCTGCTCGCGCTGAAGATTACGCGCGAACTGCGCGCTGACGTTCGACAGCAACGACCTGTCGCCCTCGTCGAAATTCTCGCGCAGGCGCAGGAGCACTGCGCCGACCGAGCGCCCCTCGTGACGCAAAGGCACGACGACCGTTGACGGCCCGACGCTTTCAACCGCCAGCCCGACGCCCTCATCAACCGTTCCTCCGCCCGTGTCCGCCTCCGCGCCGTTTTGCACCAGCACTTCGCCCGACGCGACGGCGCGCTCGCACAATCTGACGCCCTCGCGCCACACATCGTTGCGTCCGGATTCCGAAACGCCCAGCCACGGGTTCGGCGTCTGGCGCAGTCGCGCCGCAGGAACGAGCGCGCCCGCTTCGTCCATACCGAAGACCACTGCTTCGTCGAGCAGCAGCATCGTGTCCAGCAACTTCAAGCCGCACGTCAGACGCTCGCTCGCCCGCCCGCCTTCCAGCGTCGAAGCATTGAGGGCGATGCGCCGGATGCTTTCCGTCAGCGCCGTGTCAACAAGCCACAGCCGCCGCACCTGCACAAACGCCAACGCGCACACGGCGGCGAACAGCACCGGCGCACACAGTATGTCGAGATGCCAGACGCTTGAGACGAGAAAACTCATGCCGCATAACATTGCGAGCGCCCCTGCGACGTACAGCGAAGCGCGCCGCGCGCCCAGCCGCTCGACGGCGAGGCCCGCGCCGACGCCCGCCACAAGGATCAGCAACACAGCGATCCACTTCTGCGGCGGCACGCTCGGAGTGGACGCGTCGCCCGGCACGAAGAGCGCCGCCGTCGAAGCCAGCACGCCCGCGCCCCACAGCGCGCAGACCAGCGCGGCGGCGGCCAACGACAGCGCAGCCGAGACAAGGTACGACTTGGGAGAAGACGAGATTAAATGTTTCAAGGCAACAGGGAGGAGCAAGGGTAGGATTTCAACTGAACTTGCCGGTCACGACCGGCCTTGAAAACATCATACAACGCGCGACATGATTTTGAACAGGAGCATGTGACTTTTTCAGCGGCGACGGGCAAAGGAACGCCTGCGCTTCCGGGTCAACGCCTGTGCTAATTGCTCTCAAGGGAGGGAAAGCAGCGCATCGAGCAGTTCGCTCTCTTCTTCCGCCGCCACCGTGCGGAGGTCGAGCACGACGCGGTCGTCGAGTATGCGCGCGATGACCGGCATGGGCGCGCGGCGCAGAGCCTCTTCGAGCGCGGCGGCGGAGAGCGTCCGGTGCTTGAGCGCGAGCAGCGTGGTGCGCGGGTGCGTGGTCGGCGCGGAGCCGCCGCCGATGGCCGACTCGCCCGCGACGGACTCGAAGACGAGAACATCGGACTTGACGCGCGAGCGCAGCCGTCGCGTGAACGCTCTCAACCTTTTTTCGAGCTCCTCGCTCGCCTGCGCGAGCATGCGAAGCGCGGGCACTTCGCTGAGGTGCGCGTTGCGGCGATACGCTTCGAGCGTCGCTTCGAGCGCGGCGAGGGCAAGCTTGTCGGCGCGGAGAGCGCGGTAGAGCGGCGACTTACGCAGTCGCTCGACGAGTTCGCGACGCCCGACGACGAGTCCCGCCTGCGCGCCGCCGAGCAGTTTGTCGCCGCTGAAGGTCACGATGTCGGCCCCGCCGGCAATCGAATCGCGGATCACGGGTTCGCCGCTCAGCCCGTAAGGCGCGAGGTCGAAGAGAGCGCCGGAGCCTGCGTCTTCGTAGAGCAGCAGGCCGGAGTCGTGCGCGAGTCCGGCGAGTTCGGCGAGCGCCGGCGCGGAGGTGAAGCCGACGATGCGATAGTTCGAGGGATGCACGCGCATGATGAGGCGCGTTGCCTCGTTGACGAAGCGCGCGTAGTCCGAGAGTTTGGTGCGGTTCGTCGTCCCGACCTCGACCATGCGCGTGCCGGACTGGGCCATCACGTCGGGCACGCGGAAGTCGCCGCCGATCTCGACGAGTTCGCCGCGCGAGACGAGTGTTTCGCCGTCGCGCGCCAGCGCCGAGAGTGTCAGCAACGCGGCGGCGGCGCAGTTGTTGACGACGAGCGCGCTTTCGGCCCCCGTCAGTTCGGCAAGAAGGTCTTCGGCGTGCGCGCCGCGCCGACCGCGCGCACCCGTCTCGATGTCATATTCGAGCGTGCAGTAGCTGGCAGCCTCGCGCGAGACCGCGAGCCGCGCCGCCTGAGAGAGAGGCGCGCGCCCCAGATTCGTGTGCAGGATAACTCCGGTGGCGTTGATGACACGGCGGAGATTCTTCGACGAGTCCTGTTCGACGGAGTGCGCCAACCTCTTCACGGCCTCGGCCAGCAATGATGCGCGCGTTACGTCGCCGTTCGCCCGCGCCGCTTGTCCGGGTTGCGCTTGAAGCGCGGCGCGCAATTCTTCCGTCACCGCGCGTGCGAGCGCCGTGAGGCGTGGCGCGCCCGTCTGTTCGCGCAGGGCTTGCGCTTCGGGCGTGCGCAGAAGTGCGTCAACCGAAGGCAGAGCGCGCAAAATTTGTGACGACTCTTGGTCAGGCATGTCGAGAATTTCAGAGCGATGGAAGCCGGTCGAACCAAAAAATCTGTGGCGACGATCAGCGCAGCCGCTTGGTGGCTGGCGAAAAATATTCTACGCTGTTACTCCGGCGGCTGGCTACCGGCGGGAAGCGAAGAGGAAGAAAGGGAGTCGGTAAATGGCGAAGGCCCTCTCGACAGACATTCAGGCGATGAACGCGCAGGCGTTGATGCGCGCGGTCGAGAGCGGAGACGCGCTCGCCGTCAAATCAATACTGGCCGCAGGCGCTCACATCAACGCGGCGCTGGAGAACGGCGAGACGGCTTTGATGCGCGCAGCCGCGAAGGGTTACACGGATGTAGTGCAGTTGCTGCTCGACGAAGGCGCGGATGTCAACGCGAAGAGGGGCGACGGCTTCACGGCGCTGATCGTGGCGGTCTTCTTCAACCAAGAGGATGTTGTACGCGCGCTCCTCGCGCGTGACGCCGATACGGAGGCGCAGACGCGGCTCGGCACGACGGCTGAAAAGTGGGCCGCTTCGAGAGGGTTCACGGGGATTGTCGAGTTGCTGCATGCCGCCGAAGCCGCGCGCAAACTTGAGACAGTCCGGCATACGGGCAGCAGTGCCGATTCGGCGGAAACTAAAGGGAGTCTCCCGGTCGTGAGTGTGAGCGGGGAAGCGAGCGGGATTGAGCAGGCTAAAGTAGGTCTCATCCAATCGGTTGCGCGCGGGCCGGAGCGGTTGAGCGTGCAGGCCGTTGCGCCCGGAGTCGTTGATGAAGTTGCGGCTGTCTCAAGCGACACGCTGGCGGAGCGCGAGGTCGCGAAGGAGTTGAGCGTCGCCCCACCGCGAAAGATAAGCCCGAAGGTGAAGGCACAGACGCCGCCAACTTCGCTTGCTCTACGCTTCAGGAAGTCTCTCGCTTCATGGCCGGTCACGATGGTCGCGTTTCCCTTAGTGCTTGCCTCCGGCATCGTCGTGTATGCCATCTGGCGGAGACCGCCGAAGCCCGTCAACGTCTCGCAGCCCGCAACACAAGGAACAAGCCAGCCGCTTGAGCAGACCGGAGCCGCGCAGCCCGGCTTACCGCAGCCCCTGCCGCCCGCTGCGAACATTGAAGCCCAGCCGACTCCGGCGGGCATGCCGCAGGACTTGCAGAGCGCGCAGCCGGGCGTCATACCCGGCTCGCAGTCCGGCAACGTCGTCCCGGCCAGCGACGTTCCTGTCAGGACATTTAATTCATCTCCCCCCGCTGATAATTTGCCGTCGGTCCCGACCGTCCTCTCCGAGAGCGGCGTCCAAACGTCGGAAGGTGAGCAGTCTTCGAGGCGCGGCGGACGGTTGGGCCAGCGCGAAAAACCTTTGCTCTCCCCCGACGCGGAACAGGGCGACCAGCGACAGTCCGCAGGCGCTCAACAGAGCGTCTCGCCGCGAACTCCGAAACAGGATGCCGTCTCCGTACCGTTCCCGCGACTCAACACGGGCGCGTCCCCGCCCGCATCCGCGCCGACTCCACAGCCCACTCCGAAAAGAAAAGTGATTCAGTGGCCCTGAGCGTCGCCGTAAAAGTTAAACATTGACACTTGTGTCACCTAACACCTAGACTCGAAAGCAACCGCCGGCGCGTCCCGCGCGCAGGCCGAGGAAAGGTAAAACCCCGCCGATGCGAGAAAATAAGTACACACGACGAGCGAATGAGCGTGTAGGCAATGCCAGCCTGCGCGATGCACAGCCGACTGTGGATGAGCAACTAACCCGCCTCGAAGAAGACATCCGCCGCCTCAAAGTGGAGTTCGACATCTATTTCAACGGCGCAGCCAAACGCCCGCCCTACGACACCAAGGGCCGCGTCGAGACGATCATCAAGCGCCTCGCCGACGACCGCACGCTCATCTTCGCGCAACGCTATCGTTATAACTCGCTCGTCGCGCGCCACACCTCTTTCCTCCAACTCTGGCGGCGCACAATGCAGGATCGAGAGGAAGGGCGGCAGGCCGTAGCGCGTGTGAGCGCCGCGCGCAAGGAGGCGGATCAAGAAGCAGCACCACTGCACACCTTCGTCTGCGCCGACGCGCACACGGAGGTGGCGACCATCAAGAATCTTTTCCAGTCGCTCGTCGAAGCCAAAAAACAATGTGGCGAAGCGACGGACGATCTCTCATTCCCGCGCTTCCACCGCATGATCGCCTCGAAGACAGACGCGCTGAAAGACCGCGCCGGTTGCGAGCGCGTCCACTTTTCCATCGCGATTCAGGACGGGCACGTCAGCTTCAAGGCGAAAGCCGATAAGTGAAAACTCCGTGGCAGCGAGCGAGTAAAGAGCCAGGCATTCGTCGTCAGTTAAAAAGCAGAGGGCGCGTTCTATTTTCCGATAGAACGCGCCCTCTGCTTCAAGTTTCCTTGCTTTCTTGAGTGCCTTGCTTCCGAAATGCGCTTGCCGGCCCTTTCAGGAATACCGTAAGCGGTCAGTGGCCTTCAAACGAAAGCTAGTGAGGCGGGGAGATTACGCCTTGGTCACATTTTCAGCTTGAGGTCCTTTGGGGCCTTGCGTGACCTCGAACTCGACTTCCTGCCCCTCTTCGAGGGTCTTGAAGCCGTCGCCCTGAATGGCGCTGTAGTGAACAAAGATATCCGAAGAGCCGGGCTGCTCGATGAAGCCGTAGCCCTTCGCGTTATTGAACCACTTGACCTTACCGGTAATTCTAGACATAACAGACGAATCCTCCTAACGATTCGGTAAATAGGCAAGAGACACAAAGTTCGTCTCCCTCGCCCGCAAAGTTAGTTGTTAACTGAGCCGGCGCGCACTGAAGATGTGCGACCGTATGGAAACAGAAAAAGCCCGCGACTGGCGAACCGGCTGAGTGCGCTCGTTCGACCATTCACGGACTGACAGGGAACCACTGAAACTTCATTGCTGTAGTGCTTGCAAATCTAACAAGAGTACGAGGTTAAACCCGCACACGGCCTTACGACGACGGCGCATACTAAGCGAAAGCACGCGAAACTGTCAAGCACAAAATGCGTATTGTTTGACTGTCTTTCGCGCCCTGCGTGAAAGACTCCTATCGGCTCGGCAGATAACCAGCGGGGTTCACAGCCTCTTCGCTGATGCGTACTTCGTAGTGAAGGTGCGGCCCCGTCGAGCGCCCGGTCGAACCGACCTGACCCAGTTCCGCGCCGCGCTTGATCTCTTGTCCTTCGACGGCCTCGACCTTCGACAGGTGGCCGTAGCGCGTGGTGATGCCGTTGCCGTGGTCAACGATGACGACGTTGCCGTAGCCGCTCTGCTGGCCCGCGAACGAGACGATGCCGTCGGCAGCGGCGACAACGGGCGTGCCGCGCTGTGTGGCGATGTCCTGTCCCATGTGGAACTCGGAAGAGGCGTAGCCGAACGGGTTGCGGCGCGTGCCGAAGCCGTCGGTCAACTCGCCCTCGACAGGCCAGATCGAAGGGACGCGCGCACGCTCGCGCAGTGCAGCCTCATACTTTCTCAAAGACTCTTCGAGATGCGCCGCGCGGGCTTCAACGGCGGCGACTTCCGCGTCATCCAGTTTCATCACCGGGCCGCCCGCGCCGTGCGGGCTGGTGCCCTCGCCCTCGTCCGGCGCGACGCCGGAAATCTCCGACAGACGGCGCGAGGCATCCTCGATGGCATCCACGCGATTCTTCAACTGGTCGAGCTGCTGCCGCTGCTTCTCATTCTCCATATGCAGGCGCTCGTTTTCCTCACGGACGCGGACGTGCGCGCCCTGCTGGACGATGCCATAGACGCCATACAGTGCGGCGCAAAAAACCAGCGTGGCCGCGACGGCAGAGGCTTTGAGCCAGCGTTTATGGACGGAAATACGACGGATGCGGGAACGTGAACGCGAGGTTCGCGCGACGATAAAAGCGTAAAAACGCTCGTCTCTGATCATTCGGAGTGTGCTCCTTGGGCGTTCCGTCCACACGCGTATTATGGGGGAAAACCGCGTGGATGAACGCGAAAGGCACTGTGTCCCCTGAGAAGGCAACGAGTGCGAAAACTATAACTATTGGGTTCTTACTTTAGTGCGAGACCCTTCCTGAAGGTGCAGTCGAAGACCCGTCATCCGGCCTTGCGGCCAGCGGGCAAATTGCATAAGTGCTGCACAAGGGGCGCAACCCTATCACACGAAAAACTTGATTGCAACCGCCGCCCGCCGCCGCCCGTGTGGGTTGCCGGACAGCAAAAGGCCCACACAGCCGACGACGCGAAAGCGCGTCTTGACTGGTGGGCCTTCGAGATATTTGAGCCGCGCCCCTGATGAGACGCGCTTAGAGTTCTTCCGCTGTGTTGCGGCGACGCCCGCGCAGCATCGTCAGCACGATGAGCAGCATCAGGCCGATGAAGGCGATGACGAGCGCGGCCTTGATGGCGAACATGATGAAGCCGATGAAGGCGATGAGCTGTTTGAGCAGCGCGATGATGAGCACGATGATGGTGGCGATTCCTCCCCACCTACCTGCTGTCAAGAGTAAAGCTGACATCTTTGTAAATCTCCTTCCAACCCCGAACTCAAAAGCCCACATGCCTGGCGGGCCGAACTTAACCGAGACACCTGCAAGCAGCCCGACGCCGCGCCATCTTAGCAAATCCGCGAGCATCGTGGCGAGGCGGCTTCTTCAATCGCCGCACGCGCGACTCCCCGGACACTAAATTCTACGCGCGCGTTCTACGCGCGCGGTTCGTTGGGCCACATGCCGACTTCGCGCGCCGAAACCTGCGTCACGAGTTCGCCCGTCCCAAACCTCGTCGCGTCCGACGGGAGCGATCCCAGCGGCATACCGACCACCGAGGCCGGACGGCGCGGGGCATCGAAGTTCAAGCCGTCGCGCTTTGCTCTGCGCGTCCGCAGAAAGTCGAAGAGCATGTACGCGCCGAGCAGGACGAGCACGACGGGCAGGAACTCCCGGACGGGCAGCCGCACGCCGAAGAGCGTGTGGAGAAGGAAGATTGTGCCGAGCGTGACCATCGTCACCGCCCACGCGAGCGGGTTGCCGTAGAGCCTGCGCGCGATGGCGTCCGATTCGGCGTCGGGCGCGAGTCCGGCGCGCATCAGTTGCGCCGTGCGCGTCGCGTCCACCGCCGCGAAGAGCCACGTACCGATGGCTCCGAGGATGAAGAATGCCGTCCCGTTCGTGACCGTCGCCATCTGGAAGAAGCTGGCGAAGATGGTGAAGTGGACGAGCGCTTTTGAAGTTTGCCCGTTGTAGGCCGCGCCGAGTCCGGGCGTCAGAAACGAGAGGAGCAGCGCCACGAAAGGGGAGTTCATGCGCCGCGCGGCGGGCGGCACACCGGCGCGTGCCTGCTTCTGTTGCAGGATTTCGACGCCCATGACGATGCAGTCCTGGCAGTAAGGAAAACCGCGTATGCGATGGTCGCAGGCCGGGCACAGAGGCCGCGCGCAGTGGCTGCACTGCACGACCGCCCGGTTCGTCAAGTGGTATGCGCAATTCATCAACTCACCTCAATCACCAATCGCTTCGTTCTCAAACGTCCGACGGCGCTTCCAAAAGTCGAGCCGCCCGTGCTTCTTAACGATTTTTCTGCTCTGGCTGTTGATCCCCGGCGGGCGCGCTCTGGATGGGGGAAGGCTCGGCTTTGATCTCGGCAGCGCCATCCTTCGCCGGAGTGCCGACGAGATTCTCGATTCCCTTCGTGACTTCCTTCAACTCGCTCGCCTGCCTCGCGCCGTGCTCGTAGGTCTGTCCGGCGAGGCGCAGGCTGGCGCGATACATACCGCCGATTGAACCGTCGTCGGAGATCGTGCTGGTGCCGACGAGGACGGCGATCAGAACCATCGTGGCGACCGTCGCCAGTTGCGGCGAGACGACCACGTCGAGCCAGCCGCGCAGCCACTCGGCGATTCTTGCCGTCAGGGGCGCGCGTACCTCCGCGACCTCCGTCGTGCCGAGCGTCGCTTGCAGGATGCGCTCGTGGAGGCCGGCGGGCACGGGGCGCTCTTCGCTGATGTAGGAGTAGCACGCGCCGATAGAGCGCACGACCTGTCCGGGCAGTTCCGTGCAACTCTCGCACAGCGCGGCGTGGCGCTCCCAGCGATGATAGAGAGGCGCGGGCAGGAAGCCGTCGAGATAGTCGGTCAGGTACTCTTCAAACTCTTCGCAGGACATCGAGGTTTCGGGCGCGGTCTGCAAGAGGATGCGCGCTTCGAGTTGGGGCGAAGGGGGCGGCGGAGTCGCCGCGCGGCATTCGACGATGGCGTTTCTGACCTCGCTTAAAAGCTCGTGGCAGACAGGACAGCGCAGCGCGTGTTCCGCGAAGGCGCGGCCCGCGTCGGCGTCGAGCGCGCCGTCAAGGTAATCAGTCAGACGATCTTCAAAATCTGCACAAAGCATCTCTAAATTCTCTCCACCCCTTCCACTCCTTGATTTACTGCGAGAGCCGCCCGGCCCCTCACCCAATTTTTAAGACCGGGGCGGCCCGCTAAAGTTGATTTCTCTAAACGTCGCTCATCGCGACGACACGCATGCGGCGCAGAATTTTCGCCAGCTCGATGCGCCCGCGGTTGATCCGCGACTTGACCGTGCCTTCCGGTATTTTCAAAAGATCAACGATCTCCTGATAACTCAACTCCTCTATGTCGCGGAGGATGACGCAGGTGCGAAGGTCTGTCGGCAGCTTGTCAATTCCCGCCTGCACCTGCTCGCCGAGTTCCTGTCGTTCCAACTCTCTCTGCGGCGTCCCACCAGCCGCGCGCAGATGGTATGTGTGGCCTTCGAGGTCTTCGGCGTGCGAGTCCTGCGGGGCGCGCTGGCGTCGCCGGTAGTCGTCTATGACCAGATTGCGCGCCAGGCGCATCAGCCAGTTTTGCAAGTCGCCCTGTTTCGGGTCGTACTGTTCGAGCGAGCGATAGACGCGCACGAAAACTTCCTGCGTCAAATCCTCTGCGGCATCGGCGCGGGAGGTGAAGCGGTAGGCGAGATTGTAAATGCGCCGGGAGAACATCTGGACGATTTCCTCCCACGCAGCGCCCTCGCCCGCGCGACATCTCCTGACCAATTCGGAACCGTCGCTGACAGTCACGGCCTTCGCTACTCCCACCTCGCGCCCCTTCCCGTTCCCTCCGCCGGTCTCAAAAACGGCCCGCGTGGGTAGTCCGCAAACCCCTTGTCAGACCGGCATTACGACGGCTCAGGAGCTAAAGTTCCCTCGGCCAAACCCCACGCTATCAACGTCTCCGGCGAGCTACGCATGACGGCTCGCCGCGTCTGCGCGCGTTCGCCTGCGTGCCTTGCGCCTCCGGCACAAGATATTATAGCCTAACGATGTTAGACTCGATATCTTGTGGTGACAGCCCGACGAATCGAAGTTGAGGCGAAAAGACGTGGCCCGACCCGGCGCGAGACCGTGAAGGCCATTCGTTAATACTCAACCGGGATTGATATTTTTTGCATAAATACCTGAAATTGACAGTTTTGTGTTTGCTGGCCGTGCTCGTTCTGTGGCTGTTCGCGCGGAACCTCGACTGGGCGGAAGTCTCTGCGGCAATCAGGCGTGCCGACTGGCGTCTGATCGCGGCGGCGGTCGTGCTGGTCTGGCTGACCTACCTGATTCGCGCCTTTCGCTGGAAGACTTTGCTTGCGCCGCTCGCGCCCCGCGCCTCCCTGCGCGAAGCTTTCGCCGCGACGACGGTTGGCTTCGGCGCGATTTTTCTCGCCGGTCGCGCCATCGGCGAGGTGTTGCGCCCGGCCTTCCTTTCGCTGCGCGACCCGGAGGTGCGACCCGGCCCCGCCTTTGTCACCATTGGCGTCGAGCGCCTTTACGACACGGTGGCCGTCGTCTTTATCTTCGCCGCGAATCTGCTCGTCTTTCATGCGCCGGGCGTCGCGGCGGGCAGCTACGCACGCGTCCGCGAGGCGGGACTGTTAATGCTGGTGCTGGCGGCGCTCGGCGTGGCGGCGCTGGTTCTGTTCAGGAAAAACGCGGGCGCGGTGATACGCTGGCTCAACGCGAGCTCAGAGAGTTTGCCCGCTGCGTTAGGCCGCGCGGCGAAAGTCTTGACGGGATTGTTGGAGCAGTTAGCGCAGACGCTCGGCGTGCTCGTGGACGTGCGCGAGTTGCTGGTGACGGTTGGCTGGACGGCGCTCCTCTGGGCGACGATTACGCTCGCCAACATGCTCGTCCTGCGCGCGTTCAGTCTGCCCATTGGCGTCAGCGAGACTGTCTTCGTGCTGGGCTGGTCGCTGGTCGGGTCGCTCGTGCCGACACCCGGCGGCGGCGCGGGGACTTATCACGCGGCGACGGCTTACGGCTTGATGACGTATCTCGGAGTGGCCGAAACCGAAGCCAAAGCCGCCACCATCGTCCTGCACCTCGTCGTCTTCGGCTCGGCGCTCTTCTTCGGTCTCTATTACTTCCTTCGCAGCGGCGTCAGCTTCGCGCGTTTGAGAAGTCTGGCGACCTCGAACGAAACGGACAGCGCAAATGGGCGCGCGGCGCGCGGAACAACAGATGACGAGATGCGCGCGGGCGAGGCGCGTGCGTGAATTTGCGGACGCGTGCTCGACGCGCGAGCGCGTTTGAGAGTCGAGCGACTCAAGAAATCGAGACGGGGTTTGGTTGATAAAGGTTTGCCATCTTTGGGATGACGGGGTGTGTGCCGATGAGATGCCCTTTCTGCACTCATTTAGAAGACAAGGTAGTTGACTCGCGCGAGTCGCGCGAGGGCGACGCAATCCGACGCAGGCGCGAGTGCCTGCGCTGCGAGCGTCGCTTCACGTCTTACGAGCGGATTGACGAAATCCCGTACATGGTCGTCAAAAAGGACGGGCGGCGCGAGCCTTTCGACCGCAACAAGATCATGGCCGGGTTGCTGCGCGCCTGCGAGAAGCGCCCCGTTCCGTCGGCCAAGCTCGACGGCATCGTCAACTCCATCGAGAAGTACGTGCAGGACTCGTCTGAGCGCGAGCGACCGACAAGCAAGATCGGCGAGATGATTATGCGCCGCCTCAAGGAACTCGATAAAGTGGCTTACGTGCGCTTCGCCTCCGTCTATCTTGAATTCGAGGACGTGACCGAATTCATGCAGGAGTTGAAAACCCTCGTCCGCACGCGCGCCAACGCGGCGACGAAAAAATAGAGGCGAGTGACGTGCGACGAGTTGAAAGCTTCCGGCTCACCACTCGTCACTGTTTTTGAGATGAGCGATGAGCAAGGCTGTTCCATCAACGGGTCTCGAACGCATTGAGCTTGAGCGTCTGCGCGCACGCGTGGGGCGTCTGTTCGCGGCGTTGCAGGAAGCGGCTGATCTGGTCGCGCCGCAGGTGCCGGGGGCCTGGCTGCCGCCGGCAGATTTGTGCGAGTCGGATTCGGAAGTGGTCGTGTGCGTCGAATTGCCGGGCATGCGCGCAGAGCAGATAGAGTTAACGCTGACGGGCGCGCAACTGCGCGTCAGCGGTAAGAAAAAGAAGAGTGCAACGCACGGCGTCATCTCGCATCTATGTTCAGAGCGCAGCTACGGGCAGTTCACGCGCGTCATTCCTCTGCGCTGGCCGATTCGCGTCAGCGATGCCAGCGCGGAACTGAAGGACGGCGTGCTCACGGTGCGACTGCCGAAGTTGAAAGATCGTCGCGGCGGAGAATTCAGAGTCCCGATTAAAGAAACTGATGAGCGATGAGCGCGGAATGATGAATGAAAAGCGGATTCAAAATTTAAAATCCGAAGCTTTTGTTTTCATTCCGCATTCCGCATTTCGCATTCAGCATTGAGATAACATGCCTTCAATTACAAACATTGCCGAAGATATTGACGCCGTGGTGGACGCCGGCGGCGAACAGCAGTTGCAGGTTCCCGAATCGTTGCCCGTGCTGCCCCTGCGCGACATCGTGATCTACCCGTTTATGATCGTGCCGCTCTTCGTCTCGCGCGAAAAATCAATCCGCGCGGTGGACGAGGCGCTCGGCGAGAATCGCATGATCTTCCTCGTCTCGCAGCGCGACCTCGACAAAGAGGAGCCAGCGGGCGAAGACCTCTACACGACGGGCACGGTGGCCGTCATCATGCGTATGCTCAAGCTCCCCGACGGGCGCATACGCATTCTCGTGCAGGGCCTGACGCGCGCTCTTGTCGAGGCCGTCGAGGACGAGGGTTACTTGAAAGCGCGTCTGGGCGTGATTCAGGAACAACCCGCGCCGGAGCGCTCGCTCGAAGTCGAGGCGCTGGTGAGGAACGTGCGCGCTTCGATGGAGAAGGCGACGAATCTGGGGAAAAACATTTCGCCGGAAGTGATGGCGATTGTCGCGAGCCTCGACGACGCCGGAAGGATGGCAGACCTCGCCGCGTCGAATCTCGAACTCAAAGTCGAGGACGCGCAGTCTGTTTTAGATATCGCAGACACGACCGCGCGCCTGCGTCGCGTCAACGAATTGCTCAACAAAGAAATCGAAGTGCTCACCGTCCAGCAGGAAATCAACACGCAGGCGCGCGCCGACATTGATCGCTCGCAGCGCGAGTTTTTCCTGCGCCAGCAGTTGAAGGCCATTCAGACCGAACTCGGCGAGGGCAACGAACTGGCCGAAGAGATCGCGCAGTTCCGCGAGAAGATCGAGTCTTGCCTGATGCCGAAGCACGCGGAAGAGGAAGCTCTGCGGCAGCTCAAGAAACTCGAACGCATGCACCCGGACGCGGCTGAGACGGCGACGCTCCGCAACTGGCTGGAGATTATGACTGAGCTTCCCTGGTCTAAGGCGTCGGCGGATAATCTCGATCTCGCGAAGGCTGAGCAGATTCTCAACGAAGACCACTACGGTCTGGAGAAAGTCAAAGAGCGCATCCTCGAAGCGCTCGCCGTGCGTAAGTTGAAAGAGAAACCGAAAGGCTCGATTCTCTGTCTCGTCGGCCCGCCGGGCGTCGGCAAAACTTCGCTGGGCCGCTCGATTGCACGCGCCCTCGACCGGCGCTTCGTGCGGCTCTCGCTGGGCGGATTGCACGACGAAGCGGAGATTCGCGGCCACCGGCGCACTTACGTCGGCGCGATGCCCGGTCGCGTCGTTCAGGCGCTGCAACAGGCGGGCACGAACAACCCGCTCATCATGCTCGACGAGATTGACAAGGTCGGGGGCGACTTTCGCGGCGACCCGTCGTCGGCGCTTCTCGAAGTGCTCGACCCGGAGCAGAACAACAGTTTTCGGGACAACTATCTCGGCATCACCTTCGACCTCTCGAACGTGATGTTTATGACGACGGCCAACGTCCTCGACACGATTCAGCCCGCGCTGCGCGACCGTATGGAGGTTATCCACCTGGCCGGCTACACGGAGGAAGAAAAGTTGGAGATCGCGCGCCGTCACCTGATGCCGAAGCAGCTTGAAGAGAACGGCATCGCCACGAAGAACCTGCACATCTCGAAGAAGGCGCTGGCCGCCGTCATCTTGCAGTACACGCAGGAGGCGGGCCTGCGGCAACTCGAACGCGAGATCGGGACGATCTGTCGCAAGGTCGCGCGCCGCATCGCAGAGGGCCGGACGGAGATTGTGCGCGTCACGCCTCTGAATCTGTACGAGTTTTTGGGCGCGCCGAAAATGTTCCCCGACGAGATTCTGAAGAAGGATCAGATCGGGGTCGCGACGGGTCTGGCCTGGACTGCCGTGGGTGGAGACGTGCTCTTCATCGAAGCGTTGCGCGTGAAGGGGAAGGGGACGCTCGTGCTGACGGGCCAACTCGGCGAGGTGATGCGCGAATCGGCGCAGGCCGCTTTCTCTTACGCCAAATCGCGCGCCGTCGAACTCGGCATCCCCGAAGATGATTTTGAGAAGTACGACCTGCACATACACATCCCCGAAGGCGCGATTCCGAAGGACGGGCCGTCCGCAGGCATCACGCTCGCGACAGCGATGGTCTCATCTCTGGCGCAGCGGGCCGTGCGTAAGGACGTGGCGATGACGGGCGAGATCACCTTGCGCGGCAACGTCCTGCCGGTCGGCGGGGTCAAAGAAAAGGTTCTGGCGGCACGCCGCGCACGCGTCACGAAGATCATCCTGCCGCAACTCAATCGCCGCGACATGGACGAAATCCCGAAGGAGCTTTTCGGCGAGATCAAGTTCATCTTCGTGGACAACGTCCGGGAAGTATTCCGCGAGGCGTTGAAAGACAAGGAGCGCCCAGCCGGGAGCGCCGCGCCGCGACAGTCCAGACTGCCGCAGGCCGCCGCGCCGAGTAGGTGAGAGTCTCGTAAATCCGCCTCCGCCTGTCGCTTGAGACGGGCAAGTTTCAGGACTTGGTGGCGAACTTATCGCCCCTCCAGCGCATCTTTATAAGGGTCGCAAGCGAAGCGGTTTTAGTGGAAAACTTCACCGCTTCGCCTTTTATTTGCAAGTACATAGGTTTGACACAATAAGTCCCCCTGTGCTAACCTCCGTGTTGTCTACGGCTCTGCTCCTGTTAGCAGGAAGCCCACTCGCACAGAGCCGTCTCAACAGCCGGATGTTGTTACCCGGAATTTAGTTAGTGGATGCCGCTCGTGCGACTCCCCCCGTGAGTCGCCATCGTGGATTCGCTTCTAGCTCATCATAATAAGGAGAGCAGAGATTGAAGAACACGAGCTTCCCCCGTTTAATCGTCAACGCCGCTCTGGTCGCGGCTTTCGCCGTCCCGACCGCCACGCTTCAGGCACAGGTCTCTTCGCAATCATACCTCCGCAATACACCCAACGAGATCGAGCGTGAAGACCCGCGCGTGCAGCAGATTGTGACGCGCGCCGAAGACCATTTTAAGCTTGGGCAACTGAACCTCAACGACAACAAGCGCGAAGCCGCGCGCCAGGAATTCGACAAGGCCGTGGACATGGTGCTCGAATCCGGCATGGATGTGCGCTCGAACCCGCGCCTGCAAAGGTACTATCTGGAACTCGTCGAGCGCGTCTACCGCATTGAAGTTCCGTCGCAGGGTGTGGCGTCGCAGAGCGCCTCCGGTTTCGTTGAGGTGGCGCAGACCGGCAACCATGCGCCCACCGCGCCTCCGCAGGTCGGCTTCGCCGAGCAGAAGTTCGAGCCGTCGCCGCTCGACGAGTTGAGCAAGCTCGTCCTGACGGCGGAAGAAAAAGAAGTCTCTCCTGAGAAGGTCGCCGAGCTGGAAGACGAAATCAACAGCACGCTCGACTTCAAATTCAAGGCACACCCGCTCGTCCAGCAGTACATCAACTACTATCAGGGTCGTGGCCGCGCGACGATGGAGACGGGCATCCGCCGTTCGGGTCAGTACCTGTGGCTGGCGCGACAGATTTTCCGCGAGGAAGGCGTGCCCGAAGATGTCGCATGGCTCGGCCAGGTGGAAAGTTCGTGGCGTCCGACCGCTCGTTCGTGGGCTGCGGCTTCAGGCCTCTGGCAATTCATACCGGGCACCGGCGCGCGTTTCGGCCTGCGGCAGACCGCTTGGATAGACGAGCGCAACAGCTACGAGAAAGCGACGCGCGCTTCCGCGAAATATCTGAAGTTCCTCGCCAATCGCTACGGCGGCAACTGGGAACTCGCGATGGCCGCCTACAATACGGGCGAAGGTAACATTGACCGCGCGATTGCGCGCGCAGGCGTCGCCGACTTCTGGACAATCTACCCGTACATCGCACAGGAGACGCGCAACTACGTGCCGAACATTCTGGCGACGATTCTGGTCTCGAAGAGTCCTGACAAGTACGGCTTCCGCAATGTCCAGAAGATGTCGCCGCTGAAGTGGGACGTGGTCAGCGTGCCGTCCTCGACGAGCCTCCAACTCATCGCCAGCCTGACCGACACGAGCGTTGATTATCTCCGCAGTCTGAACCCGGAACTGCGCCGCGACGTGACACCGCGCGGCGAGGCTTACGCCGTTCGCGTGCCGCCGGGACGCGGCAAGCAATGTGTTGCGCTGCTCAAGCGTATCCCGGTCGAGCGCCGCGAACAGTTGGCGCGTGTTATCTCGGTCGCGCCCGGCGAAGACCTTCAGTCCGTGGCCGCGCGCACAGGCACGAGCGTCGCGCAACTCCAACAATGGAACGGTGGCGCAGACCTCAAGGCCGGCGGCAAGATCGTCATCCCCGTCGGCGGCAACGTGTTGAGAACCGCAGCCATCCGTGAACGCGCGAACAGCAGCGCGGCGTCTCCCGCGCCGGGCAGCAGTCTGACGACCGTGTCGGCGAGAGCAGGCGAGACTGTCGCGCAGATCGCCGCGCGCTACGGCGCGTCTGTGGATGATGTCGCGAAGATCAACAACGTGGACGCGAACGCCCCGCTCAGCCGTGGGCGGCAGATCAGGGTTCCCACTTCCGGCAACGCCGCAGCCCCAGCCGCGCCGCGTCGCCGTTAAAGACTACATTCGGCGCGCACGTCCCTAGACGGGGCGTGCGCGTGCGAACACTAATCAAGGCGAGCGCGCTTCGCGGGCATTTCAGTCCGACGGCGCGCTCGATTGTTTCTCCACCCCGTTCTTAACTGTCTGCTCCGGCTTTCCGCCGAGCGCTCTGCCCTGAGTCGCCCTCACGCTTATGCTTTTTAGAACACAATCCGCCGCCGTCTACGGCATTGACGCAGACCTCGTTGACATCGAGGTTGACCTGACGCCGGCGCGCGGCGAGTCCGACACGCCATCCTCCGTGACTATCGTCGGCCTGCCCGACCTCGCCGTCCGTGAGTCGCGCGAGCGCATCCGCGCCGCGATTAACAACAGCGCCTTCTTCTTCCCGTTTCACAAGACGACGATCAACCTCGCGCCCGCCGACGTGCGCAAGGAGGGCGCGAGCTTCGATTTGCCGATTGCGCTCGGCATCCTAGGCGCGAACGGCGACCTCGGCGAAGCAGACGATTTGACCGACATCCTCTCCGTCGGCGAACTCTCGCTCGACGGGCGCGTGCGTCCCATCCGTGGCGCGCTGCCCGTCGCCATCCGCGCGCGCGAGACGGGCATCAAGTTCCTGCTCCTGCCGGAAGAGAATGCCACAGAGGCGGCGGTCGTCTCAGGCGTGGACGTGTACGCCGTGGCTACCCTGCGCGGCGCGGTCGAACTCATCAACGCTCTGCGCGGCGACGCAGGCACGCGCCCGTCGCCCGTCGCCGTTGACCCGGCGGACTTGCTCTCTACAAGGGGCGACACCGGAGTTGACTTCCGAGAGGTGCGCGGCCAACTTTCGGCCAAGCGCGCACTTGAAGTGGCGAGCGCAGGCTCGCACAACATCCTATTGTTCGGGGCGCAAAACCTGCTTTAGTTTCTACCTCAAAGGGTAAATGGAGAAGCAATCAGGCGTGTTAACTACTCCTCCAGAGGACTCCTGACGCCTCTTCCACCGCGGTTCAGCACGTGCGTGTAGATCATAGTCGTCTGTACGTCAGCGTGTCCCAGAAGCTCCTGAATCGTGCGGATGTCGTAGCCGGCCTCCAACAGGTGTGTGGCGAACGAATGGCGCAGTGTATGGCAACTGCCCGGCTTGTTTACCCCGGCAGCCCTGATGGCAGCTTTTACAGCCTTCTGTAACGCCGTCTCGGCGATGTGGTGGCGCCGCTCCCGCCCCGACCGCGGGTCGAGCGAACGCTTCGAGGCGGGGAAGACGTACTGCCAGCCCCACTCGCGGGCCGCGTTCGGGTACTTCCGCTCAAGGGCATAAGGCAGGTAGACATGGCCGAAGCCGTCGCGCACATCTGTCTTGTGCAAAGCCCTAGCCCTCTCCATCTGCCTTCGGAGCGGCCCGCCCAGAGACGGCGGCAGCATAGTGACCCGGTCTTTTTCACCCTTGCCCTCGCGCACGACGATCTGAAGCTGTGCGAGGTCTAAGTCTTTGACGCGGAGTCGCACGCATTCCATCAGGCGCAGGCCCGAGCCGTAGAGCAGCGAGGCCATCAGCCACATCTCCGCGCGCAGGTGGCTCAGCACCGCCCTGACCTCATCCCTTGTGAAGACTACGGGCAGCCTCTTCGGTCTCTTGGCCCTTTCCACATCGTCAACCCATTCAATCGGCTGGCCGAGGACTTCGCGGTAGAGGAACAGCAGTGCCGAGAGCGCCTGGTTCTGAGTGGAAGAGGCGACGTTGCGACGGACGGCCAGGTATGAGACGAAGGCTCCGACCTCTTTAGCGCCGAGCCCCGAGGGGTGGCGCTTGTCGAAGAAGAGGATGTACTCTTTGACCCAGCGGACGTATGCTTCTTCGGTGCGGATGCTGTAGTGTCGGGTGCGGATGGCTTCGCGCACCTGGTCTAGCAGTCGTGACATGGTGAGGCGCTCCTTACGCGCAGCTGAGGGCGTATAAAACGGCGAGGCTAGGGCGGAAAAATACGCCACCGAGGCGAGAAAATCAAGGGGAAACGGGCGCGGGGAGTCGGATTATACTCCCATTTGGGCGTCTTTAC
>JAIVJG010000160.1 GCA_020200155.1 Acidobacteriota bacterium
CCCGCAGTCATCCTGCGCGGCTCCAACAGGCGTTTCTCCTTCAGCCACTCGTCCGAGTGGTGCTTGGTCAGGTAGTGCTCGCCCGTGTCGCAGACGATGAAGACGACGAGTCCCGTCTCGTCGAGCGTGCGCGCGACCTTGAGAGCCGCCGCGAGGTTCGTGCCGGTCGAGCCGCCGCAAAAGATTCCTTCCCTGCGTCCGAGTTGTCGCGACAACTCAAACGATTCGCCGTCCGTGACGTTAATAATCTCGTCCACGTACTTGATGTGGACGTTTTCCGGGATGACCTCCTGCCCGATGCCTTCGACGAGATAGGGCGTCGCCTCGTGCGTGCGGCCAGTCTCTTTGTAGGTCTTGAAGACGGAGCCGTAGGGGTCTGCGCCGACGACGCGGACGTTCGGGTTCTGCTCCTTGAGAAAGCGGCCCGTGCCGGAGATCGTGCCGCCCGTGCCGAGGCCGGAGACAAAGTGCGTGATGCGCCCTTCGGTCTGCTCCCAAAGCTCCGGCCCGGTCGTGCGATAGTGCGCGAGCGGGTTGTTGGGGTTCGAGTATTGGTCTGGATAAAAAGAGTTCTGCGTCTCGCGTGCGATGCGCCGCGCGGTCTCGACGTAGTGGTCGCGCGTGCCGGGACGCGCCGACGCCGGCACGACGACCACGTCCGCGCCGAGCGCCTTCAAGTACCTGACCTTCTCGACAGAGGCCTTGTCCGTCATCACGAAGATGCAGCGATAGCCTTTGATGGCGGCGGCGAGCGCGAGGCCGATGCCCGTGTTGCCGGACGTGGCCTCGACGATGGTGCCGCCCGGCTTGAGCGTGCCCTCGCGTTCCGCCGCCTCGATCATCGAGACGCCGATGCGGTCTTTGACCGAGAAGCCGGGGTTGAGATTCTCCATCTTCGCCAGCACAGTGGCCTTGATGCCTTCGGTCAGTCGCGTGAGCCTGACGAGCGGGGTGCGCCCGATGAGTCCCAGCACGTTGTCGTAGTAATTCATGTCTTCTCCGCCTCGATAATTGTTCTGTTGGGATGCCTCACAGTTATACAACGGAACTCGCGCGCTCTGCTACCGGCGCAACCCGCGTTGCGCGCACGAGCTTCACGCGCGCACCTCCGCGACCCGGTGCAGCCCGGTTGATAAATCGAAGCGGGGCGTGCGAGGATAAAGCACACGCTTATGACGGAGAAGTCGAGAGATTTAGACCTGTTGATTATCGGCGCGGGGCCAGCCGGGCTGTCCGCCGCAGACGCCGCCGCGCGCGAGAAGTTAAACTATCTCGTCATCGAGAAGGGACTCATCGCCGACACGGTCTATCATTATCCGGTCGGCCTGACGGTCTTCTCGACGACGAACGAGCTTGAACTGCGCGAGGGCACGCTCAAGCCCTGCCGCGAGAAGCCGACGCGCGAGGAACTGCTCAACTATTACGTCCGCTTCGCGCTCGAAGAGAACCTGCACATCAACACGGAAGAAGCCGCGACCCGTATTGAACGCGCGGGCGACAACGCGGGAGGCTTCATCGTGCACACTTCGCGCGCTGAGTACGCGGCGGCGCGCGTGCTCGTCGCGACGGGCGCGATGGCACGCCCGCGTCGCCTCGACGTGCCGGGCGAAGACCTCCCGAAAGTACATCACCGCTTCGTCGAAGCTTTTCCTTACGTCCGCAAGGACGCGCTCATCGTCGGAGGCGGAAACAGCGCGGCGGAGGCGGCGCTCTTTCTCTCCGAAGGCGGTGCGCGCACCACTCTCGCCATCTGGCGTTCCGACTGGGAGAATCGCGACCCGAAGCAGGGCTGCATCAAACACTGGGTGCGCGAGCCGCTCGAAAGGGAGATGGCGGCGGGACACCTGCGCGTCCTTCTCTTCTCCGAAGTGGAAGAAATCGGCGCAGACTTCGTGAAGATTAAAACAGACGCGGGCGCGTCTGAGACGCTTCCAAACCACGTCGTCTTCGTCCTCATCGGCAGCGACGCAGACCTCACGCTCCTGCGCGACGTGGGCGTCCGCGTCACCCGCGACGGCCTCGCAGACGTTCCCACCTACGACCCCGCGACCTACGAGACGAACATCCGAGGCCTCTACGTCGCCGGCCACTTCACGCACTCACGCCACATCAAAGAAGCCATCGCCGTCCCGCGCCGCATCGTCCCCGCCATCGCGCAGTCTTTGAAGGCTGTGCAGTCTGCATGAACACTTTTCTCACACATGAGCATGATGATTTTTGAGATTATCAGCGAGGTGACGGAGGTTGAGGCCATCGCGGTCGGCAGTTCAATTCGCGATGTGCAACGTTTGAGAAAGCAATACGGCAGGGGCAGGTGGAAGAAGATGAAAGGAGTTGCAAAGATACGGCTGATGAAGCGGTAGAATACGACTTGCCGAATTGCACTGGTATGAAGCGCACGGCATAGGGCGTAAAGAACTCAAACGTAAGCGATACCTTGACTGAATTTATGAAACAGAAAACCAAGCACTCCATCCGTTTCGCAGTCTGTGTGAATAACTCCGAGTATCCGGCGTCGCTGGAACTCCACAAAATTTACCGCCTGCTCCCCGACGAAGACGCTGCACAGGACGGCGACGTGCGCGTGATTGACGAAAGCGGAGAGGATTACCTGTATCCCGCCGATTATTTTGTTGCTGTCGAACTACCACAGGAAATACAAAAGTCGCTGCTGCGTGCCGCCTGATATCACACCATTCTCCCGCGCCGCGTCGTGCGACAATCAAACTGCTTCGAGCCTGTCGGTCGTGGTCGCTATCGCTTACGAGATGAACCTTTCAATGCCCTCACAACTGGCGGCGAATTACAAAAGCCCCGCGCAACGGGCGCGCGTCGTCAGTGAAGCGTGGGGCGTGGAAAATCTCTACTGTCCGAACTGCCAGTCACCTTTCCTCAACTCTGCGCCGAATAACACAGCGGCTTTCGATTACGTCTGCCCTCGCTGCACACAGTCTTTCCAATTAAAAAGCAAAAGCTCGCCCTTCGGCGCACGCATCGTTGACGCGGGCTACGGCGCGATGATGCGCGCGATACTCGAAGACCGGACGCCCAACCTGTACGCGCTTCACTACGACCGCGCTCTCTGGCAGGTGCGGAACTTAATTCTCGTTCCACACTTCGCCTTTTCCTCGTCGGCGATTGAGGCGAGAAAGCCGCTCGCAGCCGGAGCGCGACGCGCGGGATGGGTGGGCTGCAACATTGTGCTGAAGAACATCCCGCCTGACGCCAGAATCAGTCTCATCTTGAACGGTGTCTCGACCCTCCCTCGATTCGTGCGCGAGAGTTTTCAACGGCTGCAACCATTCAAGGAAATCGGCGTCAGAGAGCGCGGCTGGACGCTCGACGTGTTGAGAATTGTGCGGTCACTGGGTAAGACGGAGTTCTCAAACAGCGATGTCTATGCGTTCGCCCCTCAACTTGAGCAATTGCATCCAGACAACCGGCATGTGCGAGATAAAATCCGCCAGCAGCTACAGGTGCTCCGTGACAGAGGCTTTCTCTTCCAGCAACAACGGGGCTTCTGGACAATAAGCGAACAATTCCCGCATCCCTGATTCTCACAAAATCACTCACGCGCTCTTCATCTCCGCCTTTGAGTTGATTCAGCGCCGCTCTGCGTTCGTGTTGTGCGCGGGTATGTTCATCGAACGCGGACGCGCGCTGATTCAGCGTAGCCGTGCGTTCGTTTAGCGCATTGATGCGCTGATTTAGCGCAGTCGTGAGTTCTTTCAGCGCAGGCGTGCGCTGATTTAGCGCGCGATTGCGTTTGTCCAGCGCAAGCGTGCGCTTATCTAGCGCAGAGGTGCGGGAAACGTCCTCGACGTGGTGTTAAAGTTGTTATTGAAATGAGTTTAAGAGAAGCGTATGATGCCCGCGTTCACCTCGCGCAACGCTCACGTCCAAATACAAAAAAAGGAGTTTCCAATGGCTAAGAATGAATCCAGACGCCTCAAATCGTCCGATCTGGCCGCAGACCGGGAAATTTACGACGCCGTCAAGGGCATTGCCAATTATGCACCGGCGAATCCCGCTTACACTCTGATGGCGCTCGACGCCGCGCACAAAGACCTTCAGACAGCACTCGAAAACGAAACGCAGGCCGAAGCGGCGCTGGCGACCGCGCGTGATAACGCCGTCGCTGCGAGTTGGAAATTCCACAACGCCATACTCGGCGTCAAAGATCAGGTGACGGCGCAGTTCGGCCCGGACTCGAATGAGGTGCAGGCCGTGAAGTTGAAGAAGAAGTCCGAATACAAGACGCGCACGCGTAAAGCCAAAAACACCCCGCCTCAAAAGTAGTGTGGCGGGGCGCAGGTAAAATTAAAGGCGAAGGAGGAGCAAGAGACAGTCCCCCCTTCGCCTTTTCTGTGTTGTTCCGACTTCGAGGTTACGGCGCGTCCTTCGACGGCTCGCCGGTATTCTTCGCAGGGGGCTTCACAGTCGGAGGCGGCGGCGCGGTCGGCGCGTCGTCGTCGTCGCTTCTCGTCTGCTGCTTTGTGGTCTGCGGAGCGGGCCTGTCCTTCGACGGCTGCTCCCGGCTCTTCTCGTGCGGCTTGACGGTCGAGCGGATGACGATGAACTTGTTGAGCACGTCGAACCAGAACGGCGCGCCCTGCGAGACGGCCAGCGCGGTGAGCATGAAGCCCAGCACTTTCAGGAACATGCCGTAGGGGTCTACAGGCATCCGTCGCGGGTCAATGTCGTAGGCGACGAGCGCCGCTTTGAACTGCGGGTCGGTTAAATTTTTGTACTTCGGGTCGTCCCTCTGCGGTTCGTGCGGCCACCCGATGGGCAGGTCGAGTTGATTTATCTCGCCGCGAATCTGATTGATCTTCTGCATGGACGCGGCGGCCTGATCCTGCGTCGTGCCGGCGGGCACGGGAGCCGGAGTCGCCCCCGGCGCGGGGTTGTTTTTGGCGTAATCCTCTGCGGCGCTCACGACGCTGGCGCGTAGCGCGTCGTTCTGCGACAGAGCCTTGAGAACCATGATGCTGTCAACGTTGAGGACTATCGCCGCAAACAGCCCCAGCCCAAGCAGAATCCAGTGCGTGCGCCGCTTGTACCAGCCGGAGACGCGATCCATCGCGTCGTTGTACCACTCCTCGATGTTGGCGCGTGCCTTGTTGAAGTCGTCGCCCGCCTCGTCCATCAACGTCACGACGGCGCTCTTGATGTCATTCGGCAGCGTCGTCTCCGGCAGGCTCGCCACCGTCGCGCGCAGGAGTTTCAAATCTTCTGTCACGCCCGCGACCGCGCCCGGCGCTTTCTTCGCCTCGGACGTAGCCAGATTCCACAGCGCGAGGCTGAACGTGCGAGCGGGGATGTAAGATGGCTTTCTCCCTTCGTTGAAGAGAGGCTTGACGAGCGGGTGCGCGAAGAACTGCTGCGCCAGCGCAGGGTTGTTGAGAAGCCTTTTGATGCCCTTCTCCAAATCCCTCGCGCGAAACTTGAAGAGCAGTTCGATGAACTCGCTGAAGGCCGAGCACAGCAGGCTCAACAGCAGGTAGACGAAGATCATCCCGATGGCGACTTCGAGCATCGTGGAACCGAAAACCATGTGAGTCTCCTCTCTCAGGCCGGAGTCGGCCCGAAGGCAAGCGTTAACAGGCTGTGAGAAGTCCCCCCATGTAGAGCTTGCGGGAGGCGTAGCGGCGCTCAGACGGCGGGTAAGATACCACTTTATCCCGAAGTTTCAACCCCTATATAACGCAGGTTCGAGGCCTGCTGACTGAAGCCACGGCGTCTTGTGCGGCATAGACTCTGAGGTCGAACTCTTTTTATTACATCAGCGCGTCGCTGTGCGTGCGCTCGCGCCGTGCGACGCCGGTGCGGTAGGCGGCCTCTTCGACCTCGCGCGAGACGGCTTCGGCGACGCGCTTGTCGAAGACGGAGGGGACGATGTATTCGGGATGGCGCTCTTCGTCGGTGATGATGGCGGCGATGGCCTGCGCGGCGGCGAGCTTCATCTCCTCGTTGATGCGAGAGGCGCGGCAGGCGAGTGCGCCGCGGAAGATGCCGGGGAAGCAGAGGACGTTGTTGATCTGGTTGGGGTAGTCGCTGCGGCCCGTCGCCATCACGGCGACGTGCTCCCACGCCTCTTCGGGCATGATCTCCGGCGTCGGGTTCGCCATCGCGAAGACGATAGGCTTCTCCGCCATCGCCTTGAGGTCTTCGACGCCGATTACGCCGGGCACGGAGAGTCCTAAAAACACGTCCGCGCCACGGATGATGTCGTGGATGCTTCCCTTCTCCATGTTCGGGTTGGTCTCGCGCGAGAAAGATTCCTTAACCCAGTTCATGTGCTCCTGCCGCCCCTGGTAGATCGCGCCGAACTGGTCGCAGCCGATGAGATTACGCACGCCCGCGCTCAAGATAATCTTCGAGCACGCGACGCCCGCCGCGCCCACGCCGTTGACGACGACCTTGATGTCTTCCATTCGCTTGCCGACGATCTTCAGCGCGTTAATCAAAGCGGCCAGCACCACGACCGCCGTGCCGTGCTGGTCGTCGTGAAAGACGGGGATGTCGAGTTCTTCCTGCAAGCGCGACTCGATCTCGAAGCAGCGCGGCGCGGAAATGTCTTCCAGATTGATGCCGCCGAATGCAGTCGAGATGAGCTTGATCGTCTGCACAATCTCTGCCGGGTCTTTCGTCGAAAGACAGATGGGAAAAGCGTCCACGCCCGCGAATTCCTTGAAGAGCATCGCCTTGCCCTCCATCACGGGCATCGCCGCCGCCGGGCCTATGTCGCCCAGACCGAGCACCGCCGTCCCGTCCGTCACGATGGCGACGGTGTTGCGCTTGATCGTCAGCGTGTAAGCCTTTTCGGGGTCGCGGTGAATCGCCTCGCAGACGCGCGCCACGCCCGGCGTGTAGGCCATCGAGAGGTCTGCGCGAGTCTTGAGCGGAGCCTTCGAGACGACCTCGATCTTCCCGCCGATGTGCATCAGGAAAACGCGGTCGGAGACGTTGATGACCTCGACGCCGTCCACGTCGCGCGCCGCGCTGAGTATTTCCTTGCCGTGTTCGGACGAGCCTGCGTTGACGGTCACGTCACGGATGATCGCGTCGCGACCGACGCTGACGATGTCAATCGCGCCGATGTCGCCGCCCGCCCGTCCGATGGCCGTCGTCAGTTCGCCGAGCGTGCCCGTGCGGCTCGACAGTTTCACTCGCAGGGTCAGACTGTAACTGGCGCTGGGCGTGTTCTGCATCGGGGGCAAGTGTCTTCGCTTCCTTTCAAGTTTGTTGCGCGTGCCGCTACGGAGTTTCTGTAGCCAACTCTAACGCCGGGAAAGCGCACGGCGCAAGTTCGTGTAAATCAGGTGCGCTCCGTCGCAGCTTACTTCTTGAAATCCCTGTTCCACACGCGGAAAATCTGGACGACGAAGATGAAGAACAGCGTGACGGGCAGTATCGCCCAGTAACGCTGCTGCCCTTTGAGGTTGAGGCCGCAAACCATCGAGGCCGTCACGCACAAAGTCATCCCGACCATGAGAAAACCGAGCTTGCCCATCAGCATCCAGCGCACGAGCGTCAGCAGGAGCAGCAACACGATAATGACGGAGCCGGCTGTCGCCATGTTTTATCCACCTCGTTTATTTTCTTCGGCGGCCAGCGCGCGTGCGATTTCGTCAAGCGCCCGCGCATCCGCCACGCCGCCCTCTTTCGCCAGCCGCAGAGAATGTCGTCCGAGCAGCGCGTAGACGGCGAGCGGCTCATCATCCGGCAGCTTTTTGAGCGCGTCAAGATGCCTGCGCACGGTCGCCGCGTCGGCGCGCGCGAAAGTGCCTGTGAGCGCGCGGGCGGGCGTCCACGTCGAAAGGTTTTCGAGCGTGCTGCCGAGCAAAGGCAGGAGCACTTCGCATGCTCTCTTCTCCGGGAGGCCGCAACGCGCGAGCAAGTTGGCGGCGATGTCAAAGAGCGACACCGTATGCCCGGAGGCCAACACCGCCGCCGCGTGATAGAGCGCCTTGTCGCGCGTCTCGACGGAAAAACTCTGCCCGCCGAGATCGCGCACGATCCCGCGCGCCGCGCGCACCGCCCGCCGGTCGCCTTCGACGCAGTAGAAGGCCGCGCGCAGACTCTCCGCACCGGCGACCGGATCGCTCACCGCAACCAGCGGGTGCATCGAGCCGACCGCGACGCCGTGTGCGCGCAAAGGCGACAGCGCGTCCGACGAGAGCGCGCCGCTCGCGTGCAGCGCGACACGCACGCGCTTCGTCGTGCCGACAACTTCAGCGAGCCGCGCGGCGACTTCTGTGACAAGGTCGTCCGGCGTGGTGATGAGCAGCAGGTCTGCCGGCGGCAGTTGTTCGAGACGGGCCGCGCTGAGTGCGAGAGGCCGAGCGGCGTCTGTCGCTCCGGCAAGCGTCGCGGCCCTCCGCGCGTGGCGCACGTCGCGCGCGACGAGAGCGGCGACGTGATAGCCACACGCCGCCAGCGCGCGTGCCAGCGCAGTGCCGAGTCGTCCCGCACCGACAATCGCGACGCTCTGCGTTTGACACGCGCGACGCGGCAAGGGCAAAGAAGAAAGGGGAAAGGAAACTCGCCGCTTACGCGCTTCTCCTTTCCCCTCTCCCCTTTTTTCACGCCCTTCTTTTTCCTTCGTCCTACGGGCCATCTCTCTCTCCTGCGAAGACCTCGATGAGCACGGGCTGCTCAGGCAGTTCGTCGAGCCACTGTTCGAGCCGCGAGCGCAACTGCTCACGCGTCAGCCGTCCGTACTCGCCCATCGGCGTGGCGACGCGCACGGGAGGCGGGGCCGCCATCCTCTGCAACGCACGCTCGATGAGCCGCACGTCGAGGCGCGTCAGATGTTCCGGCACGTTCTTTTGCGCGAAAGCCTTCGAGAGCGTGCGCGCGTGTTGCGTCGTCTCCGCGTCCTCATCCTTGCGCGCAAGCGCGTCGAGGGCAATCGCCAGATGGTCGCTCAACAGCGACAGCGTCCGGCGGTAAACTTCCAGCCCGCGCTCCATCGTCTCTTCCAACTCACGCGGCAGCGCCTCCAGCTCGGCCTCCAACGCCAGCCGGAACGAGCAGGCGCAGGCGGGATGCGTTTCGAGCAGTTGCCGCGCGGCGAAATCGCAGCGCGAGTCCGACTCAAGCCGCAAAAGCTCCGACGCCCTGTCCCATAAACTCCGGCTCACGACCGGCAGGCTTGAGAGCGCCTCGAACTGGCTCCAACGCTCTGTGCGCCTGAGCGTCGCGAGCCATTCCCGCTCGCACTCGACGCCGACAGTTTTATCATGAACGCCCGCGTAGTGCTCAACGTAACGCGCGTGGAACTCTCGCCAGAGCAGGTCGAAACGCTGCCAGGAGTCGAGCCAGCGCGACAGCGCCGCGCGCACAGCCGCGCGCCCGGAGGTAGTGCTGGCCGCCGGGAGTTCGTCGTTGCCAGTCAACAGGCGCGCCCAGTGCGTCAAGCTTTCCACGCTGTAGCGTGCGGTTTCGGCGCGGCATAAGCCCGCTACTTCGTCCCACTTGATGGAGCGCACAGGCGTCCGACGGCTGATGCGCTCGTCGCTCGTCGTCACGAGTTCGATGCGTCGCTGCGCTACGAGCGCGGCCAGCACCAGATGCTGCGCCTCGCTCAACAACCCATAAGGCTCGCCGCGCAGCGCCCGACGGACGCGTTCCAGCGACACGACCTGACCGGCCTCTCCTTCGGCCAGCGCGAGGACTTCCCTGTTCCAGGGCTGCGCGAGCGATTCGTCGCTCGTCTCAAAAGCGCAAGCCTCGCCTTCAATCGTCGCCAGACCGAGCGGCAGCGCGAACGCGCGGCACAGTCTCTGTGCGTCCGCCTCAGAGCTTTCCACGCCGCCGAAAAGTTTTTCCACCAGTTGCGTTACGTCTCGCTCGCCGAGCGTCTCTGTGAAGCGCGGGTGTTGCGGATAACGCTTGTCGAAGTGCGGCGCGAGCGTCTCGGCGAACACCGCGCCCAGCGTCCGCGCCGCGCGTGCCCTGTGCGTGAAGGACTCGCGCACGCCGTTGATGAAGAGCACGCTGTCGTTCACGTAGACGCGCGTCCAGATGCGCTCGGCCTGCGCGGCCAGCGTGTTCGTCGCGGCGCTGGCCGTCTCCCCGAATTTCGACCCGAACGCGGCGTCCGTGCGCAACGCGTGCAGGCGTCGAAGCGTCAACGCTTCCTCCGGCGTGAGCGCCGCCGGCTGCCACACGACGCGGACGGCCACGCTTGCGGATTCTTCGTCAACGTCCCGCGCCGCCTCGTCCTTCGCGTCGTGCTCCGAAGGCAGCGTACCGGGCGGAAGCATTAAAACTCCCCAGTCCGTATGCCTCGACGCGCTTTGAGACGCGCCGGCGGCTGGCGATGCCTGCGTGCCGCCGCTGTTGAGCGTCGGCCAGCTAACATGACCGGGCCGTTCGGAGCCGCGCCAGTTCAGGTGAAAGTTGACGCCCTCTTCATTCCCGCCTCTCTCGGCGGCCAGCGGCCAGTCCGCGAAGAGCGTGCGCGGGATGGCGCGTAGATGCTCAAGGGCCTGCGCCGCGTCGTCCGGCAATCCCTCGACGTGCGCGTCGAGCGCGGCGTCGAGCGCCGCGGCGGGGCCGATCTGAAAACGGTAGCGCGTCTCCGCGCCGTCGCTCTTCGTGCTCGTATACAGCGTGCCCTCGCTCGCCACTTCCGCGAACCCCGCGAGGACGTTGCAGACGAACTCGGACGCATTACCCCCCAACGTCTCGTCCGACATCAACAGCGCCGCGCGCAACTCGCTGGCCGTCGCGCCGCGCCCGTCGAGCGAGAGGACGAAGAGGCTCTTCAAAATCAGGCGGGCCTGAAGCCGCTGCATGACCGGAACCTTCTCCAGCCCCTTCGACGCCAGATGATCGTAAGCCTCGAAGGCTTCTCGCAGTTCTTCCGACTTACGCAACTCGCCCTCGACGCTATCGAACACTTCGTCGAGCAGGATCAAAGAGAGCACGGGGCGGCCCAGTGCGCGCGCGGAGGCTTTGGCGGCGAAAGGCAGGAAGGCGAAGGACGACGCGTACAATCGCACCGACGCCGACACGTCCGCGACGAGCGGGTGCACGGGGTAGAGCGAGGCGAAGCGCGGCTCGCTCCAGTTGAACCCGTTGACGTTGGCGCGCAGGGAAAGATAAACGTCGTGGAGCATGTCGCGCGCCTGCGGACTCTTGCGTAGAAGATACTGCTCGACGATGCGATAGAGGTGTTCCGTGTCAACGTAGTCTATCTGGTACGTGCCGGAGAGCGCGACGTTCACGCCGTCCGCACCAGCGATGTCGTCGTCGAGCGCGAGGGCGACGAAGGCGTTGAGGCCCGCCGTCACCGCCTTCAAAGCGCCAAGTTGCGGCCCGTCGTCTCTGCACACGCGCGCCGGGCGGTTGAAAGCCGTATCAATACAGACGATCAGCGTCGCCTCGTTGGCGCGCGAGGCCGCGACCGCCAGCATCTGCGCCGGATCGCTGCCCCACTGCACGTCGCTGCCGCCAAAAACCTTCGTGAAGGCGGCGGCCATCTCTTCGGCGAGCGTCGCACGCGTGCCACGCTCGACCTGGACGACCCTGTAGCGGCGCTCCAACAGGCGGCGCGCACTGGTCGCGACGTGCGCGTCCTTTACCTCCCCGCGCAGCTTTTCCGACCCGGCCAGAGCGCAGAAGACCGCCAGCGTGTGGCTCTTGCCGACGCCGCGCGTGCCCGCCAGAGCACGCGCCGCCCCGCGCCCGCGCGGCAAATCCGCCAGCGCGTCGAGCCAGCGGGCCAGCAAGTCTGAAGTGAAGTCCGTGAAACGGTAGGCGGCGAGCGCCCGCGAGGGGTCTGCGGAGACGTTCCCCAGCTCGTCGAAGACGAAGCCGCTGCTATAATGCCTCGCCAGTCCCCATTCAAACGAACATCGGACAGAGCGGCAAGCCGCCCGGTTTAAGGCGCTACGGGCGTGAAAGTTGTCGGGAACCCCGGCGCAACCTCTTGAGCGTCATGGCGCATCAAAGAGCTACACCCCCGCCACGGCTTTTCGATGCAAGCATCTCTTCGGCGGGCGAGCGTGCTTCTCTAATTCGGATGTGAGCTTTCGCCGCGCCCCTCGACAGCAGGGGATGCATGGGAACGTGGCTGTCATCAACGAAGCGTCCGCCCACACGCGGCCTTCCACACGGTCACAGGCGTTGTAATTTTTGGAGGCTTTTCGCTATGCACATGAAATTCTCCCGCACGTTCACCGCGCTGACACTCGTCTTCAGCCTGTGGGGCGGTTCGCTCGTCGCCTTGGCCTCGCCGCAGACGCAGCCGGCAAGTCAAAAGTCCGACGCCAAACAGTCGGGCGTCAAGGATAAGAAGGGCGCTGAACAGAGCCAGACAGCCTCCGCCAACGCGCAGACGAGCGACGGCAACAAGACTCTTTCCGAAAAAGAAGACCCGCGACTGATCGGCAAGCGCAACATCAATAAGGGAATCATCGCTAAGATGAGCAGCGGGGTTGATAAGGAAGTCGCACAGGGGCGGCAGTTGGCCGCCGAAATTGACCGCACCGCCAAGTTCGTGGACGATCCCGTCATCACGGAGTACATTAACCGCGTCGGCCAGAACATCGTGCTCCACTCGGACGCAAAAGTACCCTTCACCATCAAGGTCATAGATTCCGACGAGGTCAACGCCTTCGCGCTGCCCGGCGGTTTTTTCTACGTCAATAAGGGCCTGATCCTCGCCGCCGACAATGAGGCGGAGGTGGCCGGCGTGATGGCGCACGAGATCGCGCACGTCGCCGCGCGTCACGCGATGGAGAATCAGACGAAAGGCAACATCGCCAACGGATTACTGACCATCGGCTCGATCTTCCTCGGCGGACTGGGCGGCATGGCGATTCTCAACGGCGCGCAGTTCGGCGCGCTGCTTGGTTTCATGAAGTTCAGCCGCAGCGCCGAGTCGGAGGCCGACGCCCTCGGCGTGCAGTATCTCTACGCCGCCGGCTACGATCCGAGCGCAATGTCCACGATGTTCGAGAAACTGGCGTCGAAGAACAAGAAGAAGCCCGGCACGATGTCCAAGCTCTTCTCGTCGCACCCGCAATCAACTGATCGCCTGGAAGCCTCGCGCGCACTCGTCGCGCGCTTCCCGGAACGCGAGGAGTACGTCCTCAGCACGTCGGAATTCCAGCGCGTCAAGAATCGCCTGCTCCGGCTCTCGAACGCTCGCGCGACGACCGTCGGCGACCTCGCTGCCGGAGACGATGGCGCGCCCGGACGACCGACGCTCAAGCGCCGTTCGCCCGCGCCCGACGACACGTCCACGACGACCGACGAACAGAAGCAGACTGAACAAAACGCCCCGCCCAAGCTCAAGCGGCGCAGCAACGACGATCCGCAACCGCCCACCGGCGACAAGCCGTAGACGCAAAGAGGCATTAAACTAAAGGCTCTCCGCCCACTCAACCGGAGAGCCTTTGGCTTATTCGAGGAGTCCGTATGCAGGAGGAACAAACACCGACGCCGGTCAAACAATTGGAGAGCGGGCGCATCCTCTACGTCGAAGACCACGACGACACGCGCGTCCTTATGACCATCCTGCTCGAACGTGCAGGCTTCCAGGTAGTTCACGCAAGAAGCGGGGCCGAGTGCATGAAACTGGTCGAGAGCGAGCGATTTGACCTCTACCTGCTCAATCATACCTTTCCCGACGCATCCGGCGTCGGACTTTGCATGGCAATCCGTGAAAACGATCAAAAGACGCCGGTTCTCTTTTATTCCGCGCGCGCATTCCCGAAAGAAAAGGAAGAAGCGATGAAAGCGGGTGCGCAGGATTATCTGATTAAGCCTCAAGACCTCTTCCATGTGGCCGATCACGCCGCCAGGTGGATTGCGGCCAGTCGCAATCCCTGAAATCAAAACTGACCCGCGCCTTTATCCTCCGTAGCTTGACAACTTTCCGGGCCTTTCTGTATTCTACCCGTTCGCGTTTTAGACGCTTTAGATTGAGAGAGTTATCTATGTCAACATACTTTCCCAGCGGGGTGGGCCTCGCGGAAAATCGCAAATGGTACGTCGTGGACGCGGCGGGTCAGACCGTCGGCAGGCTCGCGACGGAAGTGGCGCGCGTGCTCAGCGGCAAGAACAATCCGCGCTGGACGCCCTTCATGGACTTGGGCGACCACGTCATCGTCATCAACGCCCGCAAGGCCGTCTTCAAAGGCTCGAAGGCCGAGCAGAAGATGTACCGCCATCACACGCTGTACCCCGGCGGCCTGCGTGAAATCTCCGTGCGGGATCAGTTCGCCAAACACCCCGAGCGCGTCATCGAGCAGGCCGTCCGAGGCATGCTGCCCAAGAACAAGCTCGGCAAGGCGATGGGCAAGAAACTCAAGGTTTACGCCGACGAGGCGCACCCGCACTCCGCGCAACGCCCCGCAACGCTCGTGCTGGACGAGCGCGTGGCGGCGCAAAAATAACCCGCAGACTTTAAGGATAGAAGAACCGTGGCAGATATTCAGTATTACGGAACCGGACGGCGCAAGACTTCGACGGCGCGCGTCTACTTGCGACCGGGCAGCGGCGAGATCAAGATCAACCGCAAAACCTTCGAGCAGTACTTCCCCAACCAGGCGCTGCGGATGATTATCCGCCAGCCTCTGACGCTCACCGACACAGGTGCGAAGTTCGACATCGTCGTCAACGTCGCGGGCGGCGGCCCTGCGGGACAGGCGGGCGCGGTTCGCCACGGCATCACGCGCGCCTTGATGGAGTACAACAGCGACCTCCGTCCAGACCTTAAGAAGGCCGGACTCGTCACGCGCGACCCCCGCATCAAGGAGCGCAAGAAGTACGGGCAGAAGGGCGCACGCAAGCGCTTCCAGTTCTCGAAGAGATAGTTTTCGGAATGATGTGTGCGGAGTGATGAACGATGAATTAAAAGCCGTCGCGCTTTCATCTTTCAGTCATCACTCCGCACTTATCATTCATCGTTTCGCACAATCCATTGTCGTGTCCCGATTGGTTGCCTTCACGTTCGTTTGTGAAAGTCCTCTGGGATGCGGCGAGTACACTAAACCAATCCGCTAAAGAGGAGGCTACTTTTGGCAGTAACCGTGACGATGAAAGAATTGCTGGAGGCCGGCGTGCACTTCGGCCACCAGGTCAGGCGCTGGAACCCGAAAATGAAGGAGTACATTTTCGGCGAGCGCAATGGCATCAACATTATTGATCTCCAAAAGACGCAGAAAATGTTCCGCGACGCCATCTCGTTCGTCACGAGTCTGGCGGGCGAAGATCGCGGGCGCACGATTCTCTTCGTCGGCACTAAACGACAGGCGCAGGACGCCATTCGTGAAGAAAGCGAGCGCGCCGGACAGTTCTACATCAACCAGCGTTGGCTCGGAGGCTTGCTGACGAACTTCCAGACCGTGCAGAAATCCATCAAGCGCCTGCGCGATCTTGAAGCGATGCAGACCGACGGGCGCTACGAGAAGCTGACGAAGAAGGAGCGCATCAAGCTCGACCGCGAGCGCGAGACGTTGGAGAGGAACTTTTCGGGCATCAAGAACATGAACCGCATCCCCGACGCGCTCTTCATCATTGACGTGCGTAAAGAAGAGATCGCCGTCGCCGAAGCGAATCGCCTGGGCATTCCGGTCATCGCGGTCGTGGACACTAACTGCTCGCCCGAAGGGATTGACTACATCATCCCCGGCAACGACGACGCACTGCGCGCCGTGCGCCTCTTCGCCTCGCGCATCGCCGACGCGGTGATCGAAGGCCAGCAGGCGGCCTCGAAGGAAGAAGACGAAGAAGGCGAGGGTGGCGGCGGAGCGACGACAGAGCAACCCACCGGCGCACCAACCGGCACGGAGCGACCTGTCAACACTTCGCCCGTCACGACGCAACGCGACCCCGGCGCGCCCTCGCAGATGGCGGCGGACACGGACGCAGCCAGCACTCTGGCTGGCGGGCAGTCTTCCGTTCCCGGCAATCAGGGCTTCGGTAAGACGGGGCAGCAGCCTGACAGCCTCGGCGACCACGAGCAGATCGGCACGGGCGCGCCCGTCCCCGGCGCTACGGGCGCTGCCGACAACTCTACGGAGAGTCAGCCTCAGACTTCACCTGAACAGGACAAGAGCGTGGAGTCGGTCGGCGCGGCCAAGTAAGGCGAAGCGGGAACAGCACAGATCACAACTTTCGGCGAGCGCAGCCTGCCAGTGCGGACAATCCGCCGGGCTGCGCATTTTTATGATGCGGTGTGTTAAGCGTTGAATGATGAATGAACAGCAGCTTGTCTTTCATTCATCATCCGTCATTGCCGCATTCATCATTTTATCGAGGAGATAATCGAGTCATGGCTGAGATTACTTCAGCGGCGGTGAAGTCACTGCGTGAGAAGACGGGCGCGGGGATGATGGAGTGTAAGAAGGCGCTGACGGAGGCGGATGGCAGCGAAGCGCAGGCCATCGAAATCCTTCGCAAGCGCGGGATGGCGGCGGCCACGAAGAAGCAGGGACGCATCGCCGCAGAGGGCGCGGTCGGCTCTTACATTCACATGGGCGGCAAGGTCGGCGTCCTCGTCGAAGTCAACTGCGAGACCGATTTCGTCGCGCGCACAGAAGAGTTTCAGGCGCTCGTCAAGGACATCGCGATGCACATCGCGGCGGCGGAGCCGCGTTTCGTCACGCGCGAAGAGGTCGCGCCGGACGTGCTCGACAAGGAGCGCGAGATCGCACGCGCGCAGGCCAAGAACGACCCGAAGAACGCCAGCAAGCCGGAACAGGTAATTGATAAAATCGTCGAGGGGCGGATGAACAAGTTCTACGAAGAAGCCGTGCTGCTCGATCAGCCGTTCGTCAAAGACCCTGCGAAGACGGTCAACGACCTGCTCACAGAGAAGATCGCCAAGACGGGCGAGCGCATCACCGTGCGCCGCTTCGCGCGCTACAAGATGGGCGAGGGACTTGAAAAGCGCGGCGAGGATTTCGGCGGCGAAGTGGCGTCGCTCGCGGGCGGCAACCAGTAAATCCGCAACTACCATGACAACAGCCGAGGCACAGACGACAACGACGAGCGCGCCCGCTTTCCGCCGTATTCTTTTGAAGGCGTCCGGCGAGGCCCTGATGGGCGCGCAGAACTACGGCGTTGATGTTGGAGTGGCGCACGCGATTGCGGAAGAGATCAAGGCCATACACGCGCTCGGCGTCGAGATCGCGGTCGTCGTCGGCGGCGGCAACATTTTCCGGGGCGTCTCGGAGAGTGCGGGCAACATGGATCGCTCGTCCGCCGACTACATTGGCATGCTCGCGACGGTGATGAACGCAGTCGTCTTGCAGGACGCGCTCGAAAAGACGGGCGTGCACACGCGCGTGCTTTCCGCCATCAACATCCCGCAGGTGGCCGAGCCTTTCATACGCCGCCGCGCCATCCGCCATCTGGAAAAGGGGCGCGTCGTCATTTTTGCTGCGGGCACGGGCAATCCGTACTTCACGACCGACTCGGCGGCGGCGCTCCGCGCGCTCGAAATCAGGGCCGACGTGATCCTGAAGGCGACGAAGGTTGACGGGATTTACACAGCCGACCCCGTCAAAGACTCAGCGGCGACGCGCTACGACTGCATCACATACAGGGAAGTCCTCGAACAGCAGTTGAAGGTGATGGACGCCTCGGCCATCAGCCTGTGCATGGACAACGGGCTGCCGATCATCGTTTTCAACATGCGCACGTCCGGCAACATCATGCGCGTCGTGATGGGCCAAGAGGGCGTCGGCACGCGTGTCTGCAACGAAAGGCCGGTCAATAGTAAATCGTCAATGGTAAATGGAGAGTAGCTCCATTCGTTTACCATTGGCGATTCACCATTCACCATTTACCCGGAGAGCGATATGAGTGAGAAAGATGTCGTCAAGGAAGCGCGCCCGCGCATGGATGCGGCGGTGGAAGATTTCAGGCGTAAGCTGGGGACGATTCGCACGGGACGCGCGGCGGTGAATCTGCTCGACTCGGTGACTGTTGACTACTACGGCACGCCGACGCCGCTCAACCAGATAGCTTCAGTGCACGCGCCGGAGCCGTCGCTCCTGACCGTGCAGGCATGGGATCAAACGCAGCTTGGCGCGATTGAAAAGGCGATTCGCTCCTCAGACCTCGGATTGAATCCCTCGAATGACGGCAAGCTGGTGCGTGTGCCCGTCCCACCGCTGACGGAGGAGCGCCGTAAGCAACTCGCCAAGCAGGTACACGAGTACGCCGAAGACCACCGCACCGCCGTCCGCAACATTCGACGCGACACCAACGACCGCCTCAAGCGGATGCTCAAAGATAAGGAAATCTCCGAGGATGCCGAACGCGACGCGCTCGCGGAAGTGCAGAAGCTCACCGACCAGCACATCGGCAGGATAGACGAACTGGCGAAGAGCAAGGAGCAGGAGATTCTGACGGTCTAGCCCTTCACGCGCAAAAATCGCTCCCGACTTCAATCGTTTCCAACGAAAAGAGAGACTGCCCCGCATCGAGGCAGTCTCTCTTTTTGTATCCCGGCAATTCTCTAAACGACGAAGGGAGGCGCTTCCCTTCACCGTCTTCAAAGTGACTTTTAGAAACTGAAGCGGAGCGATGCCTGAATGCGACGATTGCCCGCCGACGCGTTGCCGCCGCCGCCGCCGCCGCCGAACGGGCCGCCAAAGCCCCCGCCAAACGAGCGGATGGACTGCCCGAAGAGCGGCGAACTGAGATTGCCGACCGGGGCCGCGAGGTTGACGTCGTTGAAGATGTTCTGGACATTGATCGAGAAAGTCAGAGTGTAGCGGTGCTGCTCGCCTCCACCACCGCCGCCGAACCCACCGAAGCCACCGCCACCGGGGCCACCACCGGGGCCGCCGGGGCCGCGACCGCCGCCGCCGCCACCGGGGCCACCCTGTCCGGGTATGACGATAGTCGCGGCGGGGCGACCACCGCCACCGCCGGAATCGCGCGACGCCCCGCCGCGACCACGATTGCCGCCGCGACCCTCGCCGTCCGTCGAATTAGTGCTCGCCGTCTTAGTCGCACCCGGCAGGCTACCGAATCCCCACTGCCTGCTGACGCGCAGGTTGACGGTGAAGTTGCTGGGGCCTTCGCCGAAGTTGCGCGGGATGATCCGGTCGCCGGCGGCGGGCCGCAGGTTAAATGTGCCGTAGGGCGAACAGATGATGTCCTGCGTTTGAATCGTGCGCGTCGCGCATGCCGCGTTCGAGACGAGCGAAGGGCGCTCGGTGAATTGCCCGTCGCCGTTCGTGTCGAGGCCCGTGATGATGTTGAAGGGCTGGCTCGAACTGGCGATGATGATCGGGTTCAGTTGCAGCTTCAGGTACGGCACGGCGATAGTGCCGACGACGGTGAAGCGATGTCGCACGTCGAACGAGGCACGCCCGTAGTCCGCTCTCAGGTTCGTATAGTTGGAAGGAAAACTGTTCGGGCCGTCGGCGTCGCTGTTGATCTTCATCATCGTGTAGAAGGCGAAGACCGAGATTGCCTTGTTGAAGCGGCTGTTGATGCCGAGTTGAAGCTGCTGCATGTTCTGCGTGCCGCTCGACTCGTACTGGTAGAGGTGCGTGCGCGGTGCGGCGGCGTTCGACGGGTCAAAGAGCAGCGCGTTCAGGTCGCGCGAGCGCAGAGAGTGTTTCGTGCGGTACGAGATGTAACCGACGTTCAGCGTGATCTTCCTCGGCAACTGGCGCTCCAGCAGGAGGCCGGTCGTGTATGAGTAAGGGGCTTGCAGGTCTGGCGCGACGATGCGTCTGACCTGCGGCAGAGACGTGCCGGAGAGAGCGCCGAACGAGGGGACGTTCGGGAAAGAGTTCAAAAGGGACAGCGTCTGCGCACGCACGTCGGGCGGCGTCGCAGGGGTCAGGCTGCGGTCGGTGACGAGGAATTGCAACTGGTTGACGCCGTTGAAGCGATTCTCCTGAAGCGTGAAGTTTTCGTTGAAGCGGTCGTAGAAAATACCGAAGCCTGCACGGATGACCGTCCTGGGCGTGCGCCCGCCGCCGCCGTCCGGTGCCCACGAAAGATAGACGCGCGGCGCGAGGTTGAGATGGCTGTTGATGTTCGACTGCGTCTCGTAGCGCAGTCCCGCGCCGATGGTCAGATTGGGGCGCACCTTCCAGTCGTCCTGAACGAAGCCCCCGAAATCCGTCTGCGACACGTCTGCCCCGGAATTGCCGCCCGTGATCGAAAACTGCGACGGCAGCGCGCCGAGCGCGAAGAGTTGCGCGGCGCTCAATCCCTGATTCCGAAGCAGCAGCGCACGGCGATAACGCTCAAGGCTGCTGATCGAACTAAGAGGCCCAAGCAGAGGGTTGCCGCCCGCGTCGCGCACGAGTTGGCCGCTCGCGTCAAACTGTATCTGCGGGGCGAGGCCGCCGTTGAAAGTGTACGTGCCCCCGAAGTTGTTCTGCGAAACATCCGTTATTTTCACGCCGCGCACACGCCCGCCGAACTTGATCGAGTTGTTGCCCTTCGCGATGGTCGTGATGTTGGTGGCCTCCCAGCGGCTGGCCTCGTTGAAGGAAGTGCCGACCTGCGAGCCGCCACCGAGAAAGGAGTCCGACACGTTGAGGGCAGGCAGGGTGTTGTCGCCCTGTTGCTCGGAACGCGAATGGATGAATTGGAAGCGCGTTTCGTTGATGGTCGTCGGGTTGAGCACAGCCGTCTCGGTCAGTTGCAAAGTGTGCTGCGTGGTCGAAGTGTCGAAGGCGCGGGTGAGAAGCGCGAGGCTGCTGTCGAGTCCGCGATTCTCGGCGCTCTGCCGGAAGAAGTTGTAGCGCGCGACGAGCGTGTTGCTCTTGTTGAGTTGATAGTCAAAGCGCGGACTCAGGTTGAGACGGCGATTCGGCGTTAGGACTGCTTGCACGAAGTTCGTCTGCGGTAGCGTCGGCGTTGTCAGGTCGAGCACTCTCGCGTTGATGATATCGTTATCGTCAACGGCGTTGCGCTCGATGTCGAAGAAGAAGGAAGCCTTCTTGGGAATGATGGTGCCGCTCACGTTGCCGCCGAACTGTCGCAACTGGTACGGCGCGCGCGTGACGGCGAACGGGTTGCGCGAGTTAAGGCTCTCGTCGGAAAAGGTTGTGGAGACGCTGCCGCGCAGGCGATCCGTGCCGGGCTTGGTGAGAATCTGTATGCCGCCGAAGCCGGGCTGGTCGCGTTCCGCCGAGAGTGGGTTGTCGTTGATACGGATTTCGCGAATCGAATCTTTGGGCGGAATGCGCCCGCCCTCGAAGCCGTCAATCGTGATCTGCCCACCGTTTGGGCCTGCGGCGGGGCCTGCCAGCGCGGACAGTGCGGCGGCGAGTTCGTCGGGATCGTCGGGCAGCGCTTCGATGTCTTTGCCGCGCAGCACAATCGCGCCGGCGCGGTTCTGTTCGTCGAGGCTGATGGGCGATTCGGAGGCGACAGTGACTTCCTCTTTTTCGAGCGAGATGCCGAGCTTGATGTTGAGAGGCTCGCTGCGGCCAGCGACTGCTTCCACGCCTTCGCTCTCGAAGAGTGCGAACCCTTGCGCGAAGGCGCGCACGATGTATTTGCCGGGCGTCAGACCGCCCACGGCGTAGTTGCCGTCGGAGTCCGTGGTCGCCGTTTTCGCCGCCCCGGCAGCATCCGTGACGGTCACGGTCGCGCCGATAATCGCGCCGCCGAATTCGTCCGTCACCTGTCCGCGCAGGGTGGCCGTGCCCGGCCTCTGCGCCAGCGCGCTCGTCGTGCATAGCACGAGGAGAAGCGCGAAGCACAAGCTTCGTCTGAGTATTCCTTGAAATAAATTCATCATCAATGCCTTTGTGTCTGGGGCCACTAAATCCGTCGCGCGAGTGTCGCTATAATCCAACGACTCGCTCACGACAGGAGTGAAGCCTTAAAAAAACAATCAGTAATCAATGCCAGTCCTTGAACTCAAGGCTGGCCGATGCCGAAGCCGAAACCGCCCCCGCCGGCTGCGCCGATGCCGCCCACGCCGCCACTGCCCGGCCCGCCCATCCGGCGTGTCATCATCGCGACGAACGACTCGATGCCGCTGACGAGTTGGATGGCAGTGACGCGCGCAGGGTCTGCGCCTACAGTGCTGGAGACGACAATCATGCCGCCCGGTTTCAACTCCGCAAGCGTGGCCGCAGGCAACATCTCAAGCATCTGCTGCACGTCGAAGCCGCCCGCGCGTGCCATGCCGCCGCTGCCCGGCCCGCCCGCTCCGGGCGCACCGCCCTGCGGCGGCTTCGCGCTCGCGGCGGTCTCCGCGCCGGGCTTGCGATAGTTGGCGCGCACGGCGGCGATCACTTCGTCACTCGCGCCCACCCCTCGCAGTTCCTTTTCGTCTTCCGGCTTCAACTGGAAATCCACACCGCGCCGCCCGATCATCTGTGTCATCCTGTCCGGCTCAAGACGATTCGACTTGAGAAGCTCGACCAACTGTGTCTTGCTGGCAGGCCCCCTGAAGCCTCCGGGCGCGCCGCCCGGCGTTCCGCCCGCCATGCCGCCTCCGCCCCCTCCGGGGCCAGCGCCGCCACCTCCGCCCATCATCGCCATCGCACCTTCAGGAATGCGCTTGAGCTGCGAATCCTTGCTGACGACGACCGTGAGCGGGCCGCCCTGCATCTGCGCGATGGTGATTTCATTCTTCGCCGCGTCAACTGCGGTGATGGTGCCGATGGAGGTGCGGAATGTGCCGGTCACGATTTCTTCGGGCGTGAAGCTCGCGCCGTCGGCGCTCTTTTCGCCTTTGGCGCGCAACTGGTCGCCGGCTTTCACGTCGGCCAGCGAACTCGGTTTGGCGTCGCCGAACTTCACGGAGTCGGGCGCGTAGCGACGGAACCTGACGTTGTCGCCGGCCTTAACGGCGACGGTCTGCGCCCCCTGCGGCCCGCGCGTTTGCAGCGTAATATCTTTGGTCTCAAGGTTGACGGCGGTGACGACGCCGACGATGCCGCGACGCTTCCACTCGGCGCGCTCCGCTTCCTGCTTCTGCGCGAGTTCCGCCTTGCTGTTGACGACGATCCGGCGCGGCCCCGTCAAAACTTTCCTGTCGTCGGACGGCTTGCCCATCGCGAAGACGCGGTCGCCTGTGCTGACTTCCGCCAGCGTGATCGGCATCGCCTTGTCGAGTTTGGTTTCGCCCGGCGGGTTGCGTAGAATTTTCGTCGCATCGCTAAGCGTGACGATGACGACCGCGCCCGCGTCCGTCTTGACGAACATCTGCTTCGAGCTTGTATCAACGGCAACGACTTCGCCGATCACCCCGTTGGCCGTGATTCCTGCATCCGGCGATTGCGCGGGCGCGGCGACAGGGGCAGCCTGCGCCTGCGCGCTCACGGCCCCGCACATGGCGACCAACACCAAAGCAAAAATTGCCCACATTCTTCTCATCAGTTGAACCTCGCTTCCAGCAGATAAATACTTCGGTTTCCGGTTTTATGACAGAGTGCCGATATGAGATGCCGCACTCCGGCGCATCGCGTGTCTGTAATTCTACGTTTGAGCAGGAAATAATGTTCCAGCGCCCCTGACAGCGTCACTTTCAAGCCCCACGCGGGAGATTTCAGCCTGTCGCCCGCGTTTCCGCGAAAGCCCTTGTTAAGTGGTTAACTTGAAGAGAGAGCGGCCTCGCCGTGTCGGAACAAACATTATTCCGCCGGGCCGTCTGAAAAGTTCCAAGCTTTTACGGGGGCGGAGTTTAGCTCCAATTAGACGCGCCTGTTGACGAGAAAGTTTGCATTTCTACATCCAGTTGATTGGATTATTTTCCGGCGAATCGAACGGGCGAGATGGTCAAGCGTGGCGGCTCAGGCGACGAGAGTGAATCGAAGCACGAACAGAGAGAAACCGGCGAGGCGTAAGCAATTCGAGAGCGTGACAAACACGTCCCGCGCCGCTTACGCCTCGCCGGGTCTTTTAGCTCTTCTAATTTTTCGCCGAAGCCTTCGCGCGTGGCGGAGCTTTGAGGGCGGCGTCGAGGGCGGTCTTCAGCCCTTCATAAGAACGGTCGGAGACGCGCTTGCCGTTGATGTAGAGCGTGGGCGTGCCGTTGACGCCGAGCTTCTGGCCGTCCAGCATATCGCGCTGCACCTTGTCGGCGAATTTGCCGCTGTCGAGCGCGGCGTCGAATTTGGCGCGGTCGAGTCCCAGCGTGCTCGCATACTGTTTGAGGTTACTCACGTCGAGCGCCGACTGGTTGCGGAACAGGAGCGACACGTACTCCCAGTATTTCCCCTGCTCGCGCGCGGCTTCGGCGGCCTCTGCGGCTTTGGGCGCGTTGGCGTGCTGGTTGAGCGGGAAGTCGCGCACGACGAACCTGACGCGGTCGCCATACTCGTTCATCAGTCGTTCAAGAATCGGATGCTCCTGCGCGCAGGAGGGACATTGGAAGTCCGTGAATTCGACGACGGTGACGGTCGCGCCGGGATTGCCCTTTGCCGGCTGGTCGTCGGTGGCGATGTTAAAGACGGGCGACTCCGGCGCGACGATGAACGTCTGGATGGCCGCGCCCTGCCGCAGCCGCGCGGCGAATTCGCTCTCCGTTTTCTGCCCCGCCTGATCCTTGAGGTACTGCATGATCTGCTCTTTTACCTGCGCGAAGTCGCCGTTGACTCGCTCCTTGTTCTGGTTGTAGAAGGTCTGCGCTTCAGCCTCTGTGACCGCCGGCACTTTGGCGGTGATTTCCGCGTCGAGGATCGCGCGGGTCGTGACGCTCCGCTTCTGCGCTTCGCTCTCAAGCAGGATGTCGTTGATCTTCAACTGAACGTCTCGCGAGCGCAGTGCGTAAATTTGTTCCTGCACGCTGAAGACGAGCGGGCGGAGGCTGTCTTCGATGTCGCCCGACGTGATGTTCCTGCCGTTGACGACGGCGAAGACGCGAGCGCGCTCCGAGTCGTTCGCGGGCGGCGTGACGCTCTGCGTCAGGATTTTGACCTGCGCGGCGGCGCGCAGACGGTCGGCCAGACTTTTTGCCTGCGCCGCCTGCTGCTGGTCTCGCAGGTAGGCGACGATTCGCTCCCTGACATCTTTAAACTCGCCCTGAATCCGCGTCTTGTTCTGATCGTAGAACGCCTGCGCCTCCGCCTCGGTCGGTTCCTTCGTCTTCGCGATGACCTCCGCTTCGAGCAGCTTGCTGGTGCTCACGCCGCGCTTCTTCGCCTCGGCTTCGAGCAGTATGGAATTGATTTGCAGGTCAAGCTCGTGCTTGCGCGCGTCAACCACCTGCTGCTTAAGTTGCGTGATGCGTTGCTGGGTTTCGGCGCTGATGTCCTGTTTGGTGATCTTCACACCGTTGACGACCGCGAGCACGTCCGGCAGCGGTTTATCTTCACAGCCGCAGTCTTCATTTTTGCCCGCCGCGACGTTCGACGCGGGCGTGGCCGCCTGCGAGCCACTCGCGGGCGTTTGAACTGGCGTCGGCGAAGGCTTCGCGGCTGGCGTCGCCGCGCCGGTGCGAGACGGGGCGGGCTTCGCGGTCGTGCTACCCGCGCGCCCGCGCGTCTGCGCGTCCGCCGGGACGCCGTAGACAAACGCCGCGATGATGAGCGTATAAAAAAACTTCTTCATTAAGTCCTCCGATTCAGCTTTCGATGATTTGAAAATCCAGTATGCACTAATCCACTCGCCGACGGCGACGAATTCTTTCTTCTGAGGGTAAATCGTCGCCAGGTGTGCGCCCGCAGCGCTGGCGAGGTCTCTATCCGGCAATGCTCAGAGAAGAAAGATGCCCGGCATCGGGTTCGCGTTCGCCGCCTCTTGACTGAAAGACGAACGCGACGCACGCCGCGAAGAGTTTGAGTTTTCCGGTCATGTAAAATATTCCCACGCCAGCGAGAGGCGTGCGAATCAACTCCCACGCGGACGGCTCTCTCACGCGCGACGCCAGTTGAGGCGGTAGCGCGCCGTCAGCGATAGTCCGAGGCTCAGGACGACCATCCCGAAGACAAGGATCGGCCACACGTAAGGCAGTGCGAGCACGATTGCCCAGAAGCCCGCGCCCAGCAACAGCGCGACCGTCTCCGAACGCCTCTTCTCCGAGAGCAGCCGTCGCTGCAACCAGCGCCCCGTCGTTGCGTGGATAACCGTGCGGCCAAAGAGATAAGACACCAGCAGGAACAGCAGCGCCGTGAAGCCGAACAGTGCTCCGAGCACCGGAGGCAGTAAGTGCAGCGCGGCGAATGCGCCCGGCCCGATCACCAACGCTCCGAGCAGTCCGATGATTGCCACGCGCAGAGAGGTCAGTTGCAGACGCGAGGCGGCGCGGCTGACAGCGCCCGGCGTGCCCGCCGTCAGGGCCAGCGACACGACGAACCAGAAGAGCATCGCGAGAAGCCGCAAGCCCACGTAGGCGAGCGAGAACTCCGGCGTCAGGAGCGTGGCGGGATTGCGCGCGAGTTCACGCAGTTCCTGCTCGTAGCCCGCGAACATGATGGTCTTGCTCGAAGGGTCGCGTCCCGGCGCGGTCTTGTCGTGGTGATAAGCCCCGCCGACGACGAACACGTCACCGCCGATGTACGAACCCTGACGCTGGAAGATCGAGCCGCCGATGGCCGCCACATCGCCTTCGACGCGGCCCCCGCCCTCAACTATCACGTCGCCGCCGAACGCCATCACGCCTTCTTTGACGCTCCCGCGCACCACGACCGAGCGCCCCAGCCCAAACACGTCGCTCGCGTAATCGCCCTCGACGACGAGTTGCTCTCCCTGACCGGCGACAGGCACCGGCACTGTCCCGCTCGCGCCCTCCTGCGCGCAGATCACCGCGACGAAGGCGAGCATGGCGAGCATGGATGCTGCCGCCCTCATCAGTGACAGGTGGCAGCCGTCCGCGCGCAAAATTTGTTCGCCCTTAATCGCGTTCACACTCTCTAAAGCGACGAGCGGCCAGCACACGGCTCTCGAAGACAACAGGAAGGGCCGTGTGTTGGCCGACGTTCGACAACCGACTAGGCTCATTCAATCGCCGGCGCTCGCGCGGTGGTAGCGGCTAATTAGGCGCAGCAACAATGCGACGGCACTGGCGAAAAACATCCACTGGAGAATTCTGAAAAGGCTCTGCCCGGCGATCAACTGTGCGCCGACGGCGCGCAGGACGACCGTGCCGCCTGTGCCCGCGTCCGCCGCCGCGTGCCCCACCATCACGGCGACGCTCCCCGCGCCGCGCAACGCGGCCAGCAGGGGCGCGAGCGCCTCCCTGAAGAGGGTTGCGCCGAGCAGCACAAATGCCAGCGCGCCGAGGCCGAGGCAGATTTTCAGCGCCAGAGCGCGCTCCGACCGGCTACGCACGCCGCTCATGTCGGTCTGCGCGCGTGCGCGCACGACACGCGTGAAATCCTTCGGCGGCTCGAATTTCTTTTCAAAGGTCTGATTGAAGGCGGCGTCGAGGAGGCAGAGTAGTCGTCTCTGTTCGGAGAGAGCGGCGGCGCAGTCGCGGCACTCTTTCAGGTGCGACTCGAAGCCCTTGAAGACAACGCCTTCCAACTCGCCGTCGAGATAGGCAGCGGTCAGACTTGTCTGTGCACATCGTTCGTGCTCTTGTGCTGCGGCGCTCTCCATCGTCGCTACCATTCCTCGTTCTACATGCTCGTGATGCCGCGCTCGACCAGTTGCGCGCGCATCGCTTCGCGCGCACGGAAGATTCGGTTCTTGACCGTTCCGAGCGGGAGGCCGGTTACTTCCGCGATCTCGTCGTAGCTCATGTCGTGCGCGTGCCTGAGCACGATCAGTTCCCTGTACGAGGGCGAAAGCTGTTGCACGACCGATTCGATCTCCGAACGCCGCTCAGCACGCTCGCTCAACTGTTCGGGCGTCGGCGCGCCGCTCGCGAGGGGCTTTTCGTAAGTCCCGCCGTTGCCGTCGTCGGCCTGAAAATCCTCGATACGCACGGTGCCCGCGCGCCGCAGGTGGTCAATGGAGGCGTTGTGCGCGATGCGATAAATCCATGTCGAGAATTTGTACTCGGAACTGTAACGAGCGAGCGCGCCGTAGATTCTGATGAAGACATCCTGCGTCAGGTCGAGCGCCGTGTCGTAGTCGCCGACCATCCGGTAGACGTAGGCGACGATGGGGCGCTGGTAACGACGTACCAACTCCTCGAAGCCGTCCTCGCTGCCGGCAATTGCCTGCCGCACGAGTTCGGCGTCGGCTATGCCATTCAAAGCTCTTAAAGAGGTCGCGCCTGTAATCATGTTCATGACGCCAAAGTTTTACGCGCGCACGGCGGCGAAAGTTTCAGACGCGAGGGGAGCGCCGCTACTGTTCGGCGTTGTCGCCCGTGAGTGCTCGGTCAATCAATGCGCGCAGCCTGGCCGCGCTGGACGGGCCGTAGCCGACGAGGTGGCCGACGATCTCGCCGTTCCCCTTGATGACGAAAGTTTGCGGGATGACATTGCGACCGTTCATCAGCGCGACCGCCGTGGCACGGTCAACCCAGCCGATTCTGTAACTGACTTTCGAGTCGCGCACGAATGCCTGCACACGTTGCGCGTCGGTGGCAGGGTTCTCCGCCGTCAATCCTATGAACTCCACGCCGCGCGGCGCATACTTGTGACTCATCTCTTCCATCTCCGGCGTTTCGCGGCGGCACGGCCCGCACCAACTCGCCCAGATGTTCAGCACGACAATCTTGCCCTTGTAGTCTGTCAGTCGAAAACTCTCTCGACGCAAGGTCTGTAGCTCCCTGCTCAACACATTCTCCGGCAGGAAATCCAACTCGGCGCGGGAAGTCGAACGGGCAGGCGCGGGCAGATCGTCTTGCTCGCGAGTAATCGTTGCTGACGACGGAGGCGACGGCGGTGGCGCGGGCGGTAGCTTCCGTCCGGACTGTGCGCCCGCGACGTGCGCGAAGATGTTGGCGACAACAAAGAGAAGGAGCAGCTTTCTCATCTTAAATCTTCCTGAAAATTTTCGTGGCGAGGTTCATGAGCCGCGCACGCGACAACGGCGTCAAGCCCACGCCAGCGCGGCGAGGCCGGCGGGCGCGGCTATTTGTTGAAAGTCTATCTCCGCCGAAGGGATCGAGAGGCGGAAGTCCGCTGCGTCGAGGGCGCGCGGCGGAACCGAAAGCGTCTCCTCGACGACCGAGCGCGCCTGCTCGTATTCAAGGCCGCTGCCCGCGACGAGCAGACGCTCGATCACTTCGGTCGGCACGCGCTCCGCCGTCTCGACATCTTCGCCGGGCGGCGCGTTGCGGTCTCGGTAGAAGAGTAGGAAGCGGTACAGCTCGTCGGCGCGATCCTCCACGTCGCAGTTGACGCTACGCAGGAGAAGCGGCTGCCCGCCTCTCAACACGACGGCGGTGAAGCCTTCGCCGTGAGTGCTGACGAGCAGCGAGTCCGACGCCCCGCGCGCAGCCGCGTCGTTCATCAACCACCAGGCCTCGCCCATGTGGCGCGGCAGAATCAGCCCCGTGTGCCAGCCTAATTCCTCGAAGACCGTCTCGTACTCCGCCAGCACAGGGAGCCGCACGGCGGTCACGAGGTAGCGCGTACGCCCCTGCGAGTCGGCGCGCAGGCGCTCGCGCGAGACGCGCAACTCGTCGAGCGGGGCGGCCATCGCGCGCTCCATTTTCCAGCGCAGCATCTCTTCCGTTTCGGCGCGCGTGCCGGGCGCGCTCTCAAGCGTCAGAATCGCTGTGCGCGTCGCTGCTTCCGGCAGTGCCACAGACCAGCGCCGCTGTTTCAACATCCCGACACTCGCCACGAGTTCCGCCAGTACGTTAGCCAACTCGCCCGTGTTCGTGATGTTGCTCTCGTCGAAGTTGGGACGCACTAAGCCTTCGGCGAGCGGGACGTAGCCGGCGCGTTTGATGGCGAACACGTCGCCGCGCCGCTCCAGAGAGACGACGCCCGCGCCCTCGCCCGCCAGCCCGACGGCAGCCGAAGGCAGGCGCGGCGCGATCATTGCTTTGAATGGGTTCATAAGAGAATTTTTGATTGGCGATTTTTGCTCACCAATCGCTGTAGCGCGTGCCGTCGGCAGCCGTGTCGCCGGAGGAACTGTGTACGTTCCCGACGCCGGAACCGTGGCCGGAAGGATCATCTCTAGGTTCGGTCGCCCAGTCGCCGGCCCCTGTCATCGGGTCAATGGGAAGCTCCTGTATGTATCCGGCCTGCACGAGCGCTTCGAGCGATTCCGGCTGCTTGCCCTTGTCGGCTGCGTACTGGTCAATCATCCTTCGCATGTCGTGCAGGTCGGCCCTCAGTGTGGCCTCCTTGGCGGCCTGCACGGTCTGGCTGTAGTGAGCCATGGCAATCATCGCGAGGACGATGATGACCGAAATGACGATCATCAGTTCGAGCAGAGTGAAGCCGGACGGTCGGCGGCGAGGAAAGGGTAAAGGGTAAAGGATGAAGGATGAAGGAGCAGTAAGCTCGCGGCCTCCCTTTCCACCTTCCACCTTCCCCCTGACCCTCAATTCTTCTTTACCACTCACTGTATTTCTCTCCGTTGAGCGCAGTCCCTTCGGCCTTCGAGCGCACGTCGAACACGTTGACGGGATTCGAGGAGCAGCCGTCGTCGGGCGGGTCGTAGCTCGAACGCAGACACCAATCCTTCTCGCCCGTGATCGGGTCAACGGGAATTTCGCGCAGGTAGATTTTCTTTTTGGTCGAGAGGAGTGGATTGTCGGTAGCGTTGCCCTTGGTGCCTCCCGCTAAAGCGCCCGCCACGGTGGAGCGCGGAATGACGCTGACGCCGCTCACGAGCGTCTCCAGATCGGGCGGGAAGTTGTCAGGGTTATCCACGCCGAAGATTTTGCAGTCGCTGATGACGACCTTGCTGCGCGGGTCTATGTAAGCTGTCGGAGGGGGGCCGCCCCCGGTGGTGGGAGCAACCGCGCAGGTCATGCCGATGGTATCGCGCTTGAACTCCTTGACGGCCTCGCGCATCTCCCGCAGCGCCTCGCGCAGTTGCTGCTCCTTCTGCCGCTGCACGGAATTCCTGACCAGTGGAATCACGCCGAGCGTCAGAATCGTCAGCACCGTGATGACGATGACGAGTTCGATGATCGTCATGCCGCCTGTGGACGAGCGAAAGTGGGAGCGATTGAAAGGCGCGGGGTTGAAGGAACGGCTTGCCGCGATCCCTTGTCCCGTTCTCCTTCTGGCCTCTCCCTTCATTTTCATCTGTCTGGCCTGCCGGTTACTCATCAAAACCTTACTGCGTGACCTTGAGCCTGCTCTCCGTGACTTTCGCGCGAACGATGCGACCGTCGGTGGCGATGAAGTGTACCTTGTCGGCGTCGAAGCTCAACACGCTGTCGCCAGCCGCCAGACCCTCGATCTCGATGACGAGCAGCAGTCCCTCGCCCGTCAGCGGCTGCGCGCCTGCGGCGGGCGAGACGGAGACGAGCAGGATACCCTTCGGGTCAACGGACTGCGTGATGACGGGCGCGCCCGTCTTGTCGCCGTTCAGAGTCCCCGCAGAGACGGAGCGCACGGCGGCGATGCGCGGGTCGAAGCGGAGCGTCGCGGTCGCGAGGCCGAGCGGCGCGTCCGTTTTGAGCAGCATCAACACGCGCCGCTTCTCGCCGACCTTCAACTCCTGCTGTTCCGGCACGAGCAGCAACTCGGCGCGACTCTCAGCAGCCGCCGGCGGCGCGGATGACGCGCTCGCTGATACAGGCGACGCGCTCGCCGTAGGCGCGGGCTGAATGTTCGCCGGCGTGGGCGTTGCCGTGTTCTTTTCAGGCGTCGCCGCCGCGCCGTTCACGACGGCGCTCTTGAGGCTGGCGTTGACGGCTGGCGGCGCGGCGTTTGTCGTCTCCGTCGTGCCCGTTGCCGTTGTGCTCGCGGAGAAAGTTTTCGGCGCGGGCACGTAAGAAATCTCCTCGGAGGGCTGCGGCGGCGCGGGCAGTTGCACGCTCTGCGTTGTCGGGAGCTTGCGCGCGTCGGCCAGTTGGTCTTCGCGGTCGGCCTGCCTGAGCATCGCTTCGAGCGACTCCGAAGACGGCGTCTGGAGCGAGCCGCTCGGCGTGATCTGTTCATCCTGTGGGGTAATCTGCGGGGCGCGCAGTACGCGCGGCGTCATCGTGATGACCACATCGTTGGCCGAGTTGTTACGACGCGGCGTGGTGAAAAACCGACCGAGGATAGGGATGAGGCCGACGAGCGGCAGGCCTGCGCGGCCCTGGCTCTGGCGATCCTGCGCGATGCTGGCGATCATCATCGTCTTGCCGTTCGGGATGCGCGCCACGCCCGTGATGCGCCGCTGCGTGAAGGTCGGCGTCAACTGCGAGGCCGCGCCTGAGCCGGTCGTGCTCGTGTCCTTCGTCTCGATGACCATCTTGACCTGCACGTCCTGATTCGGATAAACCTTTGGCGTGAAGTCGAGCGAGAGGCCGGTGTCCTCATACTGGATGACGGGGAAGCCGTTGCCGAAGACGCCGGTCGTGCCCGTCGAGCCACCGCCGCCGGCGGTTGGCTGTGCGCTCAGGCCGCTGAAGACGCTGGCTGTCTGGACAGGCACTTTCGCGCCGATGCGCGTCTCGGATTTTTCGTCGTCGAAGGCGTGCACCTGCGTCGAGAAGACGAGACGCGTGTTGTCCTTGCTCTGAAGCGCGGAAATCGTCGAGGCCGGGAGAATGAGCGAGCCGGCGAGCACGGAAGGCACCGCCGCCGCAGCAGCACCCGAACCCTGCAAGAGTCGCAGGCCGCCGAATCTCGCCGTCCCGATGCCGCCCAGATTGCCGAGCGTGTCGGCGGTTCCGAGCTGGTTGCCGATCTGCAACAAGTCCTGCCGCGACACTTCGTAGATGGAAACCTCCATCACAACCTCTGCGCGATCCTTATCCACACTTTGCAGAAGTTCCGCGATGATGCGGATGTTCTCCGGCGTGTCGCGCACGGTGATGCTGTTGGTCGCATCATTGGTGGCGACCTGCGGCTGCCGCCCCGCGTTCGCCGGAAGCGACGACTGGATCAACGTCCGCGCGTCGTTCGGTTTGATGTTCATGAGGTAGAAGGTGCGCAGCACGAGTTGCTGATACTGCGGGCGCTTCGACTGGTCTGCGACCAGGATTGTGCGACGGTCGAGCTTCTGGAAGAAGAGGCCGTAGGACGTAAAAATGTAGTCCAGAGCACGCGCCGCCGTGATGTCTTTCCAGTTGATGTTGATCGTTCGCTTCTGCTGAGAAAAGTTCTGGTCGAAGACGACGTTGAGACTTAATTCCTCTGCGAGCTTGCGGATGAAGGGTTCGAGTTCGCCGTTGTAGTTGATGGTGCGGAGTTGCTCTGTGCGCGCCGGCGGCAACGTGTCGAGCGGCTGTGCGACGCCGCGCGTTGCGACCGAAGCACCGCTCGCCGCGCTCCCCGTCGCGCCGCGATTAAATGAAGTCGGCGACACGTCGAGTCCGCCTTCCTTGGCGTTGGGCGGCACGCCCTCCTTCTCGCGTTGCAGGCGAAGCATGCGCTGCATCTCGTCGGCGGCGAGTTCGTTGACGGGGTCGAGGCCGTATGCCTGCCGGAAGGCATTGTACGCGCCGGTGTAGTCGCCCTGATCGGCGAGAGCGCGTCCCTTCTGCATGTAAATCTGCGAGGCGTTAAAGATGGCCCGGCGATAGTGAAGCTGGTATTCCGTGTCCGACGGACTGGCGGCGACGGCCAGCGCCAATTCCTGCGCGGCCTTCTCCCACTGCTGCGCCTTCTCGTACTCGACGCCGCGCCGGTAATTCTTCTCGCCCTTCTTGGCGAGCGCCGTCAGTGGAGACGCCAGAAACAGCGCGACCATGAGCAACGCGACGAAAGCGCGTCCACGAGCAAAAGAGTTCATCACAATCCTCATTATTTATATCGTCCGTCCGGCGTCCCGCTCACGGCACTGGCCGGGGCGAGACGCTGAAATTCTCCGCACACGATTCTGACGCCGGGGAGTTAGGAGAGAAGCCAGAATACAACCGCCTGACACTTGAAGTTGAAGACGCCGACCTTCGGCACACATCCCGCTTCCGGCTGCGGGGCAGAGCGCGCCCCTCGCCTAAAGCTCTTCGGCCTCGATCAGCTTACACGTCGGGGCACTAATAATAGTTCCTGAAACACAGGCGACACAAGCCGGGAAACAGAAGGCTCAGGCCAGCAGGCAGAAGGCGGAAAACAGAAGTCAGCGAAAGAGTCTGGTCGCTCCGGGGCTTACGGCTTACTGCTTTCTGCTTTCCCCGCCCCGTCGCCGTTGAGTTTGACCTCTTCGACGAAGGTGACGCGGTTGATCTCGTGCAGCGTCGAGACGCCTGCGAAAATTTTCTGGAGCGCCGACTCGCGCAAACTGCGTAAGCCTTCGGACTCCGCCGCGCGGCGCACTTCCGAGCCGGGCCGTCGCTCGATAATCATCTCGCGGATGTTGTCCGAGAGGTTGAGCAGTTCGTGAATCGCCGTGCGCCCGCGATAGCCCGTGTGGTTGCAGGCGTCGCAGCCGACGCTCATGTAGAAGGTGCGGTGCTGATGCTCCGACGGTCTCAGGCCCGACTCCATCAACTCCTCATCCGTCGGATGGTACGTGCGCTTGCAGACGTTGCAGAGCATGCGGACGAGCCGCTGCGCCAGCACGCAGTTCAAGCTTGAGACGAAGTTGTAAGGCTCCACGCCCATGTTCAGGAAACGCCCGATAACGTCAATCACGTTGTTGGCGTGGACGGTCGTGAAGACGAGGTGGCCGGTCAGGGCCGACTGGATGGCGATCTGCGCCGTTTCATTGTCGCGGATTTCGCCGACCATGATCTTGTCCGGGTCGTGGCGCAGTATGGAGCGCAGGCCGCGCGCGAACGTCAGACCCTTCTTCTCGTTGACCGGAATCTGCGTGATGCCGTGCAACTGGTACTCGACCGGGTCTTCAATCGTGATGATCTTGTCTTCTTCGTTGCGAATCTCGTTGAGCGCGGCGTACAGAGTAGTCGTCTTGCCGGAGCCGGTCGGGCCTGTGACGAGCACCATGCCGTAAGGCTCGGCGATGTAGCGCCTGAAGTTCTTCAGGTCGTCGGCGTCGAAGCCGACCACGTCGAGCTTGAGGTCGCGGAACTCGTCGTTGATTTGCTCCTTGTCGAGAATACGGATGACGGCGTCTTCGCCGTGCACGGTCGGCATGATCGAGACGCGGAAGTCAACGGTGCGGCCCTTGTAGCGGACGCGAAAGCGCCCGTCCTGCGGCACGCGGCGCTCGGCGATGTCGAGTTCCGACATCACCTTGATGCGAGAGATGAGCGTCTGGTGATAGCTCAGGTCAATCGGATCAACCTTGGCGTAGAGCGCGCCGTCAATGCGGTACTTAACTTGTACCTCCGTGTCGCGCGTCTCGATGTGGATGTCGGAGGCGCGCGACTCCATCGCCTGATAGACGATGGTGTCCACGAGCTTGATGATCGGCGACATCTCGGAGTCGGTCGCCAGCCGGTCGAGGTCCAAGACCTCCTCGCCGTGTTCCGTCTCCTTGACGAGCGAGATGCGGAAGCCGGAAGTCGCTTCTTGGAGGACGCGCTGTGTTGCGTCGCCCTTGCGCAGCACCACGTCAATCGCGCCGGCAGTCGCTACGTGCGGGATGATGCGCGCGTGAAGGGCCGAGGCGATCTCGTCGAGGCGTTCGAGGTCGGTCGGGTCGGCCATCGCGATGTGCAGCCGACGCCCTTCGCGGCGGAGCGGGACGAACAGGTGGCGCACCATCAGGTCAACCGGAACCTCGCCGAGCAGAGCGAAATCAATCGGGGATTCGCCGACCGGCGGGAGCAGGTCAACGTAAGGCAGGCGGTAGCGACGCGCGAGTTCCATCGCCGCGCGCACTTCGGGCGGCGTGTGGCCCTCGCCGTTCGCGCCGGGGGACGGACTTGAGCCGCGCGCCGCTGCGTCGTCGCCGGACGGCGCGGCCTCTGTCTTGATTTCTTCGGTTATCTGGCTCATGAAAGTCTTCAGATGCGAACTGCTTGAAGGGGGATGGCTCTGGCGCTAATGTCTAATGCTGATGTTCGAGATGGATTGAATGATCGGCAGATAGATGGCGAGCAGAATCGTCACCACGATGCCGCCCATCACCAGTAGAATCGCAGGTTCCAATACGGTCGTCAACTGTTCGAGCCGCACCTCCGATTCCTTGTCGTAAAACTCCGCGACCTCTTCCAGCATCTCCCTCAAAGAGCCGGAGCGCTCGCCGACTCCGATCATATCAAGCGCAAGTGGGGGAATCCAACCGGCTGCCTCCAGACTCTCGGTAAAAGAGCGCCCCTCCTGAATCATCGGCAGAATGGCCGAACTGCGTGCGCGCAGTTGCTTGTTCGTGACCGCCTCGGCGGCGATCTCCCAAGACTCGACGAGCGTGATGCCGCCCGCCAGAAGCGTCGCCAGACTCCGCGTCACCTGTGCAATCGCCAACTGCGTCAGGAGCGAGCTGACAATCGGGAGTCGCAGGAGCATGCGGTCAATCGCGAGTTGCCCCGGCGGCGTGCGCGACCAGATGACGAGCGCGACGACCGAGACCAGAAGCAGAGGGAGGAACCAGTAGTAGTTCCCCGAGACGAAGGCCGAAAGTCCGATCACGAACCTCGTCACGGCGGGCAGCTCGTGGTTGAAGTTCTCGAAGAGGCTGGACATCCTCGGCACGACGTAGACGGTCAGGAACGTGACCATGCCCATCGAGGCCATCAACAGGAAGAGCGGGTAGGCCAACGCACCGCGAATCTTGCGGCGAATCTCGACACCCCGACGCATATACGCGACGTAGCGGCTGAGCACGTCGTCGAGCGCGCCCGAACGCTCGCCTGCGAGAATCGAAGCCGTGTAGATGCGCGGGAAGATCGGCCCCTGCGCGGCAAACGCCTGCGACAGCGCCACGCCGCCGCGAATCTTGTCCTCCACATCGCCGAGCAACATCCGCAGCCGCGCGGAGGCCGAGCGCCGCCGCAGCATCGAGACGGCCTGAAGGATGGGAATGCCCGCGCGGATGATGGCGGCGAGTTGCTGGTTAAAGAGCAGGAAGTCGCCGGGCTTGATGCGCGCCTGCGTGCCGCCCTTGCCGCCGCGCGTCAGAGAGGCGACGCCCCTGGCCTTCGGCGGCGCGACCGAAAAGACGCGAAAGCCCTCCGATTCGAGCCTCACGCGCGCCTGTTGCACGCCGATGGCCTCGACCGTGCGCGTCACCACCTCGCCCGCAGGCGTTCCCAAACGACAGATAAATTCGGCCATTGCTTTCTACTTCTGCTGGGGGTTTTCGGCGTCGGCTCTCGTCAGGCGAGCCGACGCTTCGTCTTTGGCGCTACATTATAACACGCCGCCGCGACTGAAGGGATGAGGGCAAAGGGTCGAGGGTTGAATGAAAAGCCTTTTGAAATCCGACATCTCAAATTCGCAATTTCACTGACTCACCCCTCCGCCCTCATCTCTCATCCACCCCTCGCCTTCTCTCCGCCTGGACTACACGCCGCTCGCCTCTCTAAGTTGCACGGAAATAAAGTTGAGATAGTCTTGAAACAGATATGTTGGTTGCCAGCCCGCAGCGGCGTGGCCTACAATGCCCGCGTAAACAGGAGTCTCCCCGTCTTCCGTTTTTAAGTTTCGCGTACAACCAAAGAGGCCGTGTTGCCGTCAGAGCAACATTCAGGCAAGCGGGAGTTAGACCTCTCAAGGGTCTTCGTCCCTTTACCTCTGACGTTGTTCCAGCCATCTCAGCCAGGAGAATTTTATGAGAGCGCGGCCCGCCCTGTGTTTAAGACTAATTGCGCTTGTCTCCTTTCTCGCCCTCGCCGGATTGATTTCGGGTCGCACTGGTTCCACACAACAGACGCAGCGCCAACCGCCCGCGTCCGCCGCTCCGTCCCCTTCGCCGACGCCGAGCGTCCAATCGCCATCGCGCGTGTTGCCGGGAATTCAGGTTGATAACGACTCCCAAACCGTCATCACCAACTCCGACCTGATTACGCTGACCGTGACGGTGACGGACACGTTCGGGCGATTCGTGACGGGACTGAACCAGAATGCCTTCACGATCTTTGACGACAAGGAACAGCAGCAGATCACCTTCTTCAGCGACGAGGACGCGCCCGTCAGCCTCGGCGTCATCTTCGACGTGTCCCGCTCGATGGGCGGCGAAAAGATCAGTCGCGCCCGCGAGGCGCTCGCCAAGTTCATCGAGACGAGCCACAGCGGCGACGAGTATTTCCTGATCGGCTTCAACGACCGCGCCCAACTTCTCTTGGACAAGACGCGCGACAGCGACGCGCTCCTCAACAAGCTGACCTTCGTCCAGACGAAGGGGCAGACCGCGCTCTACGACGCCACCTACCTCGGCGTCGAAAAGGTCACGCGCGGCACGCACCCCAAACGCGCGGTGCTCCTCATCAGCGACGGGCAGGACAACAGTTCACGTTATACCTTCACGGAGTTGCGCCGCCTGCTCAAAGAGTCCGACGTAATCATCTATGCCGTCGGCATCGTGAGCGGCCACGACGACAGCACGCTCGACATGGGGGGCCGCTCGATCCTCGAAGAATTGGCCGGCGTCTCCGGCGGCAAGGCATTCTTTCCCTCCTCCACCGCCGAGATGAACGACACCTTCGAGCGCATCGCGCTTGAGTTGCGCACGCAGTATTCCATCGGCTACAAGCCTACAAACTTCGTCAACGATGGCAAGTGGCACAAGCTGAAGATCAAAGTCCAGCCGCCGAGAGGGTTCCCGCGCCTCTTCGTGCGCGGGCGCGAAGGCTACTACTCCGTCACCAACCCGAAGTAAAAACGCGCCTGCAAGTTCAATCTGTGTCAAAGGAAGCGTCGCCCATTGCCGGCACAACTGGCAACGTGCGGCGCTTCTTCGCGCATCTTTAATTTCGCGCGTGCGTTTACGCGCTCGCCAGAAGTTAAAATGAGGCTATAATCTGTTTGTTCTTTGCCCCGGCCACGCGGAGCCTGTCCTCGCAAGGGCGGCTCTCTTAGCGGCGGAGGCCGCGCCGGTCACGAAGTCCGACGAAAAGAGCCAGCAGGAGAAGGAGCAGGAGGTTGACCCGGAGGAAATCGTCAGGGTCGAGAGTAATCTCGTCAACTTGCAGGTGCGTGTCATTGACCGCAACAACCGGCCCGTGACCGACGTGGGGAAGAATGACTTTCAGGTTTTCGAGAACGGCGTCGCGCAGAAGATAGAATTTATCACCACGGAAGAAGTGCCGATCAGCTATGGCCTCGTGATTGATAATTCGGGTTCCCTGCGTAACCAGATCAATCAGGTGATTGAGGCCGGCAAGACCATCGTCGGCAGCAACAAGCCCGGCGACGAGACCTTCGTCGTGCGCTTCATCTCCAGCGACGAGATCAAGATCATGCAGGACTTCACGCCGGACAAGCAGGCGCTCAACGATGCGCTCGACGATATGTTCGTCGAGGGAGGACAGACGGCTGTGGTTGATGCCGTCTACCTCGCAGCCGAGCACGCAGCCGAGCACAAGAAGGGTAACCCGCTCGAAGACAAGCGCCGCCGCGCGCTCGTCCTCGTCACGGACGGCGAAGATCGCGCCAGCTTCTACAAGACCGAACAGCTTTTCGAGTCGCTCAAGGAAGAGGACGTGCAGATTTTCATCATCGGCTTCGTCAACGAACTCGATAAAGAGGGCGGCTTCATCAGCAAGTCGAAACGCCAAAAGGCGATGGACTTGCTCAACCGGATGGCGAAGGAGACGGGCGGGCGCGCGTTCTACCCGACCTCGCTCACCGAACTGCCGGGCATCGCCGTAGAGATCACGAAAGACCTTCGCACGCAGTACGTCATCAGCTATATTCCCACGACGAAGGCGCGGCCCGGCGAGTTTCGCCCTGTGCGCGTCGCGGTGGCCGACGCGCCCAACCGCGAAAAGCGCATCGCCGTCACACGCTCCGGCTACACCACCAGAGAGGGCGGCGCGCCGCCCACGCTCGACCGACCCCAGGCTCCCAGGAGGCCTTGAATGGCTGTTGATGCTGCTCTACTCGCGGACACCGATTTCTTCAAACTGCTCGGCGAAGAAGATCGCAATGCTCTGGCGGAGGTCGTTGACCTCGTCAAACTAAATGAAGGAGAGACTCTCTTCAGGACTGGCGACCTGGGAGAGTCTCTTTTTCTTATCCGCGCGGGCGAAGTCGAATTGTTCGTCAAGGACACGGCGGGGCAGAAGATCGTCCTGACTGTCTCTAAGGCGGGCGACTTCTTCGGCGAGATCGCGCTGCTCGACAGCGGCCCGCGCTCGGCCACCGCGCTCGCGCTCACAGAGTGCGAACTAATCGAACTGGATCGCGGCGACCTGCTCCTGCTCTTCCAGAGAAAGCCGGACGCGGCGCTCAGCATGCTCGCCGCGATGGGGCGGATGACCAGACAGGCCGACGAACTGCTGCGCACGCGCGTCTCGCGCAACGTCAACGACGAGATGGAGACGCATCTCACGCTGATTCAGAAAATTTCCGACTGGCTGGCGTGGTTCAGCGGCAGTATGCCTTTCCTGTTTCTTCACGCGGCGTGGTTCGTCGTCTGGGTCTCGCTCAACACTGTCATTCTCGGCGGGCGCGCGTTCGACCCGTTCCCGTTCGGCCTGCTGACGATGATCGTCTCGCTTGAAGCAATCTTCCTTTCCTGCTTCGTCCTCATCAGCCAGAATCGCCAGGCTGAGAAAGACCATGTGCGCTCCGACGTTGAGTACGACGTAAACATCAAGGCCGAACTCGAAGTGGCACACCTGCACGAGAAGACAGATCACATCCACGAAGAAATGATGAGAAGATTTGCGCGGCTCGAAAAGCTGCTTGCGGGGCAGACGGCTTCCGGCGAAAAAAGGTAGCGCGGCTTGCGCCGGCTTCGACCCCGGAGAAAACCGCTCGTGATTAGCCGTCTCACTTCGAGGGCATGAGCGTGATCTGCCACGCGATGAATGCCATGAAGGCGAGCGCGAGCACGACGATGACGAGCGCGACCGGCTCCAGATGAAACACGCCCGCGGCTCCACGGTCTTCTTCGGCGAAATCCTTCGAGAGCGTCACCTGGTTGCTGTCCACACGTATCGCGCCGCCGTTGTTCTCCGGCTTCCGGACGGCAGCAGTCGCCTTAACTTCTTCGAGCGGGGCGAGGCGCGCCGACACCTCAGCCGTGTTGCCCTTTTTCCTCCCGGTGTAATGTTTGTGCGGCCTGTTGCCTTTCTTCATAGCCATCGCATCTTCCTGAAATAAAAGTAGAGCGCCAGCCCGACGGCGACCATCGAGCCGAGCGAGAAGACGTAGCCGAAACGCCAATGGAGTTCCGGCATGAACTCGAAGTTCATCCCGTAGATGCCCGCGACCAGCGTGACGGACATGAGAATGGTCGCAATCGAGGTCAGGCGCTTCATCACCATGTTCATGCGGTTGCCCTGCACGGAGAGGTACGCGTCCATCGTCGAGCCGAGCATGTCGCGCAGGGTGTCAATCGTGTCGGCGACGCGGATGATGTGATCGAACACGTCCTGAAAGTAGACGTGCGTCTCGCGGGCGAAGATGGGCTGTTCGCGACGCAGTATCGTGTTGAAAACGTCGCGCAAAGGGGTGATCGTGCGGCGCAGGTAAAGCAGTTGCTTCTTGATGCGGAAGATTTCCTGTATGGATTCGGGCTTGAACTCGCCGAAAATCTGGTCTTCAAGGTCGTCCATCCGGTCGCTCAAAACGTCGAGGAGCGGCAGGTAGTCGTCCACGATGGCGTCAATCAGAAGGTACGCGAGCATCCCCGCGCCGTGCTCCGCGCGATCCGTCCATTCGTGCCACAGGCGCTTGGCCGTCTCGACGGCACGAATGGGTCGGCTGTGGACTGTGACGAGATAGTTGCTGCCGAGGAAGATATTCAACTCGCGCAGTTCGAGGTCGTCGTCGGGGCCGACCAGTTCGGCCTCGTAGAGCACGATGAAGTAATAGCCCTCGTACTCTTCGACCTTCGGGCGCTGGTGCGGGGCCTGGCAATCTTCGATGGAGAGCGGGTGAAAGTTGAACTCCTTGGCGAGTTCGATGAAGTCCTCGCTGGTCGGGTCGCTCACGTCGGCCCAGACGACGTTCTGCTTGCCCAGGCAGTGCTCGCTAATCTCTGTGGCCGGAAAGTTGTCGGTAAACTTTTTCGACTCGCTGTCGAGGCAAACCGTGGTTATCATTTTAGCTTCGGACTCCCGTCATCTGTGCTAATCTTGCTTCATTATCATTCTCGATTAATTTTCAGAGGGGTTCATAGCTTGTCGCTCCGCGCCAGATTAACATTCGCGCTCATCAGTCTGCTCTGGATTCTGCCATTAGCTGCCCAGGCTCAACAACCCTTCATCAACCTACAGGCGCAGGTCGGCGGCAATTACGTTGACGTTCAAGGAGTAAGAATCTGATGGTCATGCTGTCCGCGCTTCGCCGCTTCAGCGTGGTTGACGAGCGAGGGAAAAGCGCACGCCTTCAAGACCTGGCGGTCGCGCTCTTCGATGGCGACTACCCGCCCGTCACGCGCTTGTTCTATTCCGTCGAAGACGGGCAGCAGATGTCGCTCGGCTGGGACGACGTGCGCGCTCTGGAATGGGAGGCGAAACAAATCAAGGTGGCCGACCTCTCGGCGGGTGAAGCGGCCCCGCCCGACTCGCTCAAGCAGGAAGTGTTGCTCGTGCGCGACGTGCTCGACGCGCTCGTGCTCGATTTGCAAAACCGGCGCACGACACGCGCCAACGACCTCTCTCTGGAAGAGAAAGACGGGCGGCTGGTGCTGCGCGCCGCAGACACGAGCGGGCGTGCGCTGCTGCGGCGTTTGAGTCGTGGGTTGTTCGCAAACGCGCCGGACGAATTTCTTTATGATTGGAAGTACGTCGAATTTCTCCGTGGCGAGCCGCGTTCGGTTCGCAACGGCGAGGGCGAGCACCTGCGCGTCACACGCCTTCAGCCGGGCGAGATCGCCGTTCTCAGTACGGCGATTCCATACCTCCACGCCGCAGAGTTGCTGACGCTCCTGCCCGACCCCCTCGCCGCGCAGACGCTCGAAGTGACCTTGCCGGAGCGACAGCTTCAGGTCTTCGAGGAACTCGACGAAGAAGATGCCATCAAAATGCTGACGCTCATGGCCCCGAACGTCGCGGCGGATTTGATCGGGCGGCTGGCAACCGGGACGGCGACGCGCTACCTTGAGCGCATGCCGAAAGAAAGGAGCGCGCGGGTCGTCGAACTGCTGCGTTATCCGGAAGACTCGGTCGGCGGCATTATGACCAACGAAGTCGTCTTCATTTCCTCCGGCCTGACCGTGCGAGAGGCGCGCGCGAGTCTGCGCGAAATACTCAAGAAGCCGGAATTCGTCTATCTCATCTTTCTCGTTGACGACGACAAGCAAAGGCGTCTCCAAGGGATGATCTCGCTCCGCAACCTCATCGTGGCCGACGACGACAAGCGGCTGGAAGAAATCATGGACCCTTACGTCACCACGCTCAACCATCACGAACCGGCGCGCGAGGCCGCGTACCGAGTCATCAACAGCCACATGGCCGCGATGCCTGTGATTGACGACGAGAGGAAATTGCTCGGCGTGGTGACGATGGACGCGGCGGTCACGCAGGTCGCCCCGGCGAGTTGGAGTTCGCAAGCGCCGAGGAGGGTCTTCACATGAGCAAGGAGCCGGCACCGCAGGGACTCGAACCTCTGGCCGAGGCCGACAGCCTTGTGCTGCCGACGCGCCCGCGCAGAATTCCCACGGCCCTGCGCGTCAACATACGCGGGCGGAGCGTGCAACTGCGCGGCCTGCGCCGCCCGCCGACTGGATTGCTGCGCTGGCTGCTGATTCTTGGGCCGGGACTGATCGCGGCCTCAGCCGGCAACGACGCGGGCGGCATCGCGACCTACAGTTCCGCCGGCGCGAAGTTCGGCTACGATCTCATCTGGGTGATGGTTATCATCACCGTGTCGCTCGCCGTCGTGCAGGAGATGTGCGCACGCCTCGGCGCGGCGACGGGCAGGGGCTTGCTCGACTTAATCCGCGAACGCTTCGGCGTCGGCTGGACGCTCCTCGCCGTCACGATCATCCTCGTCGCCAACGGCGGGCTGGTCGTCAGCGAGTTCGTCGGCATCGGCGCGGCTTCGGAACTGTTCGGCGTCAGCAAGTACATCGCGGTTCCGCTGGGCGCGGCGCTGCTCTGGTATCTGGTCATCTTCGGCTCGTACAGTTGGGTCGAAAAAATATTCCTCGCGATGACACTCGTCTTCTTCGCCTACCCCGTCGCAGCCATCATGGCCCACCCACACTGGCCCGAAGTCGCGCGCGGCGCTTTCATCCCCAAGCTGCAACTGGACTCTGACTACATCTTCATCCTCGTCGGCTTGCTCGGCACGACCATCACGCCTTACATGCAACTGTTCCAGCAAAGTTCCCTCGTCGAGAAGGGCGTCGCGCGACGCCACTACGGCCCCGAACGCATAGACACATACTTCGGCGCTGGCTTCTCCAACATGATGTCCATCTTTATGATTATCGCCACGGCGGCCACGCTCCACGTCGCAGGCCAGACCGACATCAACACCGCCGCCGACGCCGCGCGTGCGCTCGAACCCCTGATGGGCAGCTCGGCCCCGATGCTTTTCGGAACGGGTTTGCTCGGCGCGTCGCTTCTGGCCGGGGCCGTGCTCCCGCTCGCCACCTCCTACGCCGTCAGCGAAGCCTTCGGTCTCCCGAAGGGCGTCAACTTAGACTTCCGCCGCGCGCCGAAATTCTTCATGCTCTTTACCGCGCTGATCGTGTTCGGCGCGGGCATCGCGCTAATCCCCGGCGTGCCTGTCATCCAACTGCTCGTCGCCATTCAGGTGCTTAACGGCATCATGCTGCCGATCATCCTGATCTTCATCCTCATCCTCATCAACGACGAGCACCTGACCGGCGAACTCAAAAACACGCGCCTCTACAACGTACTCGGCTGGGGGACGTTCGCCATGATTACGACGGCGGTCGTCGTCATGCTGGGCGGGCAGTTGCTGGAATTCTTCGGCGTCAAACTCTTCGGCGGCTGAAGCGGCGTTCCCCCGGCAAGCGTCCTGGTTCACTCACAAAGGACACGGAGAGATGTCACAGAGGTACGAAAAGTGTCCGCGCACGCTTGGCGTTCGCCAATGGTTCATTACATTTGCATTTAAATGTTGACTCTCTATCGGACTCTTACATAACTATTACAAACGAAGCGCCCGCTTCCTGCTACGATTCACTTACCCCCGCATCAAAATCAACAGCTTTACTTTTTCACTCGCACGGAGGAGTCACGCATGCCGGATCAAGCCGTTATCAACAGCAGACGCACGGGGATCAACTGGTCTACCTGTATCACGATGGTCGTCTTCCACGCCGCGTCAATCGCCGCGCTCTTTATGTTCACATGGAAGGGGCTGGCGGCGGCGGCGCTGCTCTGGTGGATTTCGGGCAGCCTCGGCATCGGCATGGGCTTCCACCGCCTGCTGACGCATCGCGGCTTCAAGACGCCGAAGTGGGTCGAATACTTCCTGACCATCTGCGGCATGCTCACGCTCGAAAGCGGCGCGATCAACTGGGTGGCGACGCACCGCATACACCATTCGCACACAGACGCCCCCGGCGACCCGCACACGCCGCGCGACGGCGCTTGGTGGGCGCACATCGGCTGGATTCTGACCGGCACCGCGCAGCAGCATGACGAAGCGATACTGCGCCGCTACACGCCCGATTTGATGAAGGACAAAGTCCACGTCTGGCTCAACAAGTGGTTTTACCTGCCGCTCGTCGTCGTCGGGGTGCTGCTCTTCGCGCTCGGTGGCTGGTCTCTTTTGATGTGGGGCATCTTCATGCGCGTGACGGTGGGCTGGCACGCCACATGGCTCGTCAACTCGGCGACGCACATGTGGGGCACGCGCCGCTTCGAGACGAACGAGGATTCGACGAACAACCCCGTCGTCGCGCTCCTCACCTTCGGCGAGGGCTGGCACAACAACCACCACGCGTATCCGAGGGCCGCGCGCCACGGCTTCGCATGGTACGAACTGGATGTTAACTGGATGGGGATTCGCGCGCTGCAACTCCTCGGACTGGCGCACGACATCAAGCTCTTTAAAGACGCGGAGCCGTCCGTCGAGGACGATGCGTCCGTCGGTATTCTTTCAAAAGCGGCTTAAAACTTCCGCGCCGGAATTTCACACAACGGGATGGTCGAGGCTTTGACCTTGTCCATCTCTCTTTTTTTTACGACCGCGCAGGTTATCGCCCTCCCGCTCTTTGCCTTATAATCCGGGCATGCCCAGCAGCCGACGCAAATCCATCGTCTTCTTCATCACGCTCGGCTCCGTCCTCGTCTCGATTGCGGTCGCCCTCAACGTCACGTGGATTCTACTCAACTGGCAGAAGGTCGCGCTGCTCATCCTCGGCATCATTTTTTTCGTCCTCATCATCACCGGCCTGACGCTCAACACGATCTTTCTCGTCCGCGAGATACGTCGCAACGAGCAACACGACGCCTTCATCAACGCCGTCACGCACGAACTGAAAACCCCCATCGCCTCCATCCGTCTCTACCTCGAAACCTTGCAGACGCGCGAGGTGGACGAGGCGCAGCGCAGGCGGTTTTACGACGTGATGCTTGCCGACAGCGACCGCCTGCTGAACACGGTCGAGCAGGTTTTGCGCGCCGGGCGCGCGGGCCACGACGGGCGCAACCTCCAAACGTCCCTCATTGACGTGGGCGAGTTGGTCAAAGAGAGCATCTCGCTGGCGCGCTCGCGCTACAACCTCGAAGAAGGCTCGCTCCGCTATACGGAATCGCTCGACGGCGCGGCCCGCGTCAAGGTGCGCGGCGACCGGGACGATCTGCGCGCCGCAGTCCTGAACCTGCTCGACAACGCCGTCAAGTACTCGCACAAGGAGGTTGATGTCACAGTCGAGGTCGAAGCGACCGACGCGCGCAACGTGATTGTGCGCGTCAGCGACCGTGGCATAGGCATCCGTCGCGAGCAGATCAAACGCATCTTCAAACGCTTCTATCGCGCGCCGGGCCGCGTCATGGCTCGCGTCAAGGGAACCGGCCTCGGCCTCTTCATCGTGCATTCGGTGGTCAAGAAACACGGCGGGCACGTTTACGCGGAGAGCGAGGGGCCGGGACGCGGCAGCACGTTCACGATTCTGCTTCCGAGGATTGAAGAGCGATGAACGCAACGGTGCTGGTCGTCGAGGACGAAAAACATCTGGCCGACGGGCTGCGTTTTAACCTCGAAGCTGAAGGCTACATCGTGGAGACGGTCGCCGACGGCGAGTCGGCGCTGGGGTTGCTGCTCGACGAGTCATACAAATTCGACGCCGTCGTGCTGGACGTAATGCTTCCCGGCATGGATGGCTTCGAGGTCGCGGCGCGGCTGCGCGAGGTGGGGCAATTTATCCCTGTGCTGATGCTGACGGCGCGCGGTCGCCCCGAAGACGTGCTGCACGGCTTCGAGTCCGGCGCGGACGACTATCTCCCCAAACCCTTCGAGCTGGCGATTCTCATCGCACGCCTGCGCGGACTGCTCCGTCGCCGCGATTGGCTCCGCCACGATTCCGAAAACCTGCGCGCCGCGTCAACGCAAGGTCAGACGATGAACGCCGACTCGCAACTCACTTCACGACAAGACGAAACGCATGCTGATGCGACCAACGATCTTTTTGTCTTTGACGGCAAGACGATTGACTTCGGTGCGTTGGAGTTGCGCGTCGGCGAGCGGCGCGTGCGATTGACGCTGATGGAGGCGGAGCTTTTAAGATACCTGATCCGTCACGCGGGCCGCGCCGTCTCGCGCAAGGCGATGCTCGAAGACGTGTGGAATCTGAGCGAGGACACAGACACGCGCGCCATAGACAACTTCATCGTGCGCCTGCGGAAGTACATCGAAGACGAGCCGTCCAAACCCCGCCACCTGCTCACAGTCCGCAGCGTCGGCTATCGCTTCGTCGCCACCCCGACGAATGAAAGATAGGCAGGAGCACGCCCTTTAAGATTGTCGCTTGCGCGGCGTCTCTATTTTTCGAGATACATCTTCGCGGCCATCTTCGCCAGCTTCCACATCTTGCCCCACTCGATGCGCCCCTCCGCGTTATCGCGCCCGGTGATTTTATCCACGATCAGCCGTCGAAAATGTTTGCCCTCACGCTTGAGCATGAACTCTTTGGCGAAAGGCTTGGCTGTGTCGAAGAAGCTGAACTCCGGGTCGGTGACGAGGCCGATGCCTTCCAGCGTCATCAGCGCGCGGATGATGTAAGTAAAATTCGAGGGCAGGCGGAACGGGTAGTCGTACATCACTTCCGCGAGATCGTAGGTCAATTCTTTGAAGTTGACCTCGCCGAGCTTGAGGTTGAGATAGTGCTGGAACAGCCCTTCGACGACGGGACGTACCTTGTCGGGATCAACGCCGGGCTTCAGGAATTTGAGATTAATCAAGTCCTGCGCAAGCCCCTGCACGTCGCGCCCGACGACGTGGAAGAAGGCGTCAATCATCTGCGACTGAAGCTGCGGCGCAATTCTGCCCGTCATCCCGAAATCGAGGAAGACGAGATGCCCGCTGTCCATCACGAGCAGGTTGCCGGGGTGCGGGTCTGCGTGAAAGAAACCATCTTCGAGCAACTGCTTGAGGTACGCGTGCACGAGCAGGCGATTGACTTTGACCGGAGAGATGCGTCGAGCCTGCAAGCCTTCGATGTCCACGACCTTCGTGCCGCGTATGAACTCCATCGTCAGCACGCGTGTCGTCGTGTGCGTCCAGTAGATGCGCGGCACGTAGACGGGTTTCCAGTCGCGAAAATTCTGGCGGAAGCGCTCGGCGTTGCGGCCCTCCCGCACGTAATCAATCTCTTCGGCGACCGTCTCGCGAAACTCGCGGAGCATGCCCTCCCAATCGGCGTTCTCCGTCGCGGCGGGAAAGCGCGAGATGAAGCGCACGATGCGTTGGAGGACGGAGATGTCGAACTGAAGCGTCTCGCGCAAATCGGGGCGCTGGACTTTGACCGCGACTTCCTGCCCCGTGTGCAGCCGCGCTCGATAAACTTGTCCGAGCGAGGCGGCGGCAATCGGCTCGGCGTCAATCTCCGCGAAGGCTTCCTGTAGGCTCACTCCGAGTTCGCGCTCGACGCACGCGTAAGCCTCTGCGGTCGGGAAAGGCGGCACTTGATCCTGCAAGGTGGAAAGCTCTTTGACGTAAGGCAACGGCAGGAGGTCTGCGCGCGTGCCGAGCGACTGGCCGATCTTGATAAACGTCGGGCCGAGCGCGATCAGATTTTTCCTCAGCCAGACAGACTGCTTCCGCAGGCGGGCTTCTTTGCCCTCCGTCCCTTCCCCGCCGCGAAAGACGGAGAGGCGCACGAGTCGAATCAACTTGTCGAGTGCGTGGCGGTCTACGTCGCGGCTCCACTCCTGAAAAAGTGCGACGCGCCCGCGCGCCCGCGCCTCTTCGCGCCTGCGTTCGGCCATGCGCCGTGTGAATTTGTAGCGCACGTCGTAGTCGTTCAGGAAAAGATAGAGAGCCATCGTGCCGAGCACGCGCACGATCTCAAACGTCCGCAGCCAACCGCGCCAGCCGCGAGCCTCAAACGCGCCCAACTCGCTCGCCGGAATCTCAGGCTGGACAGTGGCGGCTCGCGCCTTGGAAGACAATGAGAGCGCGTGTCCTTGACCGTTCTCAGTGCCCGCAGCCCGCCCGTTTTCAGTCTTCACCAGCGCCAGAGCAGTCTTCGATCCCCCGTCGCGGCTGTTTCCGCCGTGGCCGTTCGGCTGTTCGCGCCCCGCCGCACCGGGCAGGAATTCTCTTTCCAATTCTTTTAGTTCGGTAGCCATGATGTCGTTCAATAAAGTACCCGGAAGATGTCGCAATCCTGTCTCACATAGTTCAAGGTTCAAAGTTCAAAGTTAGGGAACGGAGTCATGTTCTTCAGACTTTGAATTTTGAACCTTGAACTTTGAACTCGCATTCAGACGACGGCCAGCGAGCGACGCACACACTCCCTCTCGAAATAGCACGCGGCGCGCTCCACGTCCCTGTCAATCTGCCGCTTCAACTCGTCCACCGACGCGAACCTGCGCTCGTCGCGCAATCGTCGCAGGAAGCGCACGCGTATCACGTCGCCGTATAAATCCCCGCTCCAATCCATTACGAACGTCTCGACCGAAGGTTCGGCCTCATTTTCAAACGTCGGGCGCACGCCGATGTTGGTCATGCTGCGCCGCCATTCGCCCCCGATCAAAGTCGCCGTCACGTAAACTCCACGCCGGGGTATGACGCGATTCAGGGGCCGGAGGTTCGCCGTCGGAAAGCCTATCGTGCGCCCGCGCTCCGCCCCGCGCACGACACGGCCCTCGACGCCGTAAGGGCGTCCGAGCATGCGCCGCGCGAGATTCACACGCCCCTCTGAAAGCAATTCGCGGACGCGGCTTGAACTGATCCGCTGGCCGCGCAGGCGCACCTCCGGCACTTCGTCGGCGAAGAAGCCGAGCCGCTCGCTGACGCGTCTCAACAGTTCGATGTTGCCCTCGCGTTCGTGGCCGAAAGCGAAGCCGCGCCCCAGATAGACCTCCTTCGCCTGAAGGCGTTCACGCACCACGTCGCGCAAAAACTCCTCTGCGCGCACCTGCGCGAACTGCCGTGTGAAGCGCACGACGATGGCCTGCTCGATGCCGAGCAAGCCGAATGCCTCGACCTTCTGGTCGAAGGTCTGCAAAAGCGGCGGCGCGGATTCCGGGTGCAGGACGGCGCGCGGGTGCGGGTCGAAAGTTATGACGGTCGGCACCGCGCCCAGCGCACGCGCGCGTTCGACGACCGTCCGCATCACCAGTTGATGGCCGAGGTGCAGCCCGTCGAAGACGCCGAGCGTCAGTACCGTCGGTCGCGCAATCTCCGCGTTGTCAGCTCCATGAAAAAGACGCATAACAAATAAGGGATGAGGGATGAAGAATAAGGGATGAAAAGAGTGCATCCCGTTTCATTCATCCCTCATCCCTCATCCCTCGATTACCATTCCGTCGTAGCCGAACTGGACGCCTGCGGGCAAGAGCGCGGAGTCGCGCTCGTGTTTGAAGTCGTGCGCGATGTGCGTCAGGAAGGTGCGGCGCGGGCGCAACTCTTCGACGTAGGCGAGTGCCGTCTCAAGGTACAGGTGCGTCGGATGGGGCTTGACGCGCAGGCAGTCGAGGACGAGCACGTCGAGGCCGCGCAGTTGTTCCAGAGTCTCCGGCGGAATCTTGCTCAGGTCTGTCGCGTAGGCGAAGTCGTTGATGCGATAGGCGACGACGGGGAGACGACCGTGAATCACTTCGAGCGGTGTGACGTGAAAGTCAGGGCTGAGGTCGAAAGGCGCGGAGGCGACGACCGTGTGCGCGACGACTTGCGGCAACCCGCCGCCGTAGTGCGTCGGCTCGAAGATGTATTGAAAGATGTGGCGAATGTCGCGCCAGGCGCGTTCGTTGGCGTAGACGCCGAGCGCGCCGTGGCGAAAGTTGAGAGGGCGTATGTCGTCGAGGCCGAAGATGTGGTCTGCGTGGCAGTGCGTGATGAGCACGGCGTCGAGATGGCGTAGGCCCTGACGAAGTGCCTGCTGGCGAAAGTCGGAAGAGGTATCAATGAGCACCGTCTGCCCGTCATGCTCGACGAGCACGGAGACGCGCAGGCGTTTGTCGCGTGGGTCGTCCGAGGTGCACGTCTCGCAATCGCAACCGATGGACGGCACGCCCGTCGAAGTCCCTGTGCCGAGGAGTGTGAATTTCATTGCCGGTAAATGGTGAATGGTAGATAGTGAATGGTGAAAGACAGTTCATGTCCATTCGCCATTTACCATTCACCAGCATTTCACCTTCCGCCCGTGATGTCGCTGCCGGAGAAGCCGCGTGGGCCGGGCGAGACGACACCGCCGCGCGAACCGCTCGTCAGCGAGACGTACTGCATACGCAGTTGCGAGAGTATCAACTCGAAGAACTGCTGCTCTTCGGCGTTGAGGTTGTTGCGCGTCTTCTTTTGCAGCGTGCCGAGCATGTCTATGCACTGCTTGGCGAGCGGGAGATTGACTTCGCGACCGACCGCGCCTGGATGATTCACGAGGCCAAGCGCGTCCGCCGCGAAAGATGCGATGAACTCCACGACCATGAGGAATTCCTGCGGGTCGTCGTCCTCTTCTTCGGCGGGCGTCGCGGCGGGGGGCGCAGGCTCAGCATGAGCGACGCCGCGCACGGCGGTCGGCGACGGCACAGTCTGGTCTGCTGACGATGGCGTCGCGGCGGAAGTGTGCGCGGCCTCAGGCTCGGAGCCTTCCGTACCGGAGGCGGGTGCAGGCGCGCTTTCGACGGCGGCTTCAGGCTCCTGCGTCGTCGCCGGTTCCGCTTCGCGCACGATGTCGCGCGGCGTGCCGTCTGTGTTGAAGAGGCGGCGGTCTGTGACTTTGAAAGTGGGTTTTTCTTCGCTCATGTTGATATACAAACGTCCTGCCACGCGCGGCGGGCCGGACACCAGACGAGTTCAGTTTCAGAGTTTCGCTTGCGGACGGATGGTAGCACCTGCCTTGTTGGAGTCTCAAGTGCGGACACATCGGCGCTCCACTCAGGGCTGCGACCGGCAGGCAAAGCTTTTGACTTGAGACTTCAGGCTCCGGACTTTAGACTGTCCGGCATGCCGGTAAACTTTAACGATCTCGTCGCCTTGATGACGCGGCTGCGCTCGCCCGAAGGCTGCCCCTGGGATCGCGAACAGACCTACGCAAGCCTCGCCCCGATGTTGCTGGAAGAAGCATACGAAGCCTTCGAGGCTGTCGAGGCGGCCCGCGCGGGCCGCCCCTCGGAGTTGCGCGACGAACTCGGCGACCTGCTCTTCCAGATCGTCTTCTACTCGCAACTCGCAGAGGAACGCGGCGACTTCACGATTGGCGATGTCGTAGAGGCGATTCACGTCAAGATGGTGCGCCGCCATCCGCACGTCTTCGGCGACGTGCGTGTGCGCGACAACGAAGAACTTCTACGCAACTGGGAGACGATGAAAGCCGAAGAGAAACGCGTGGCGGGCAAAGAGGCGGGCGACGGCTCGTCGCTGCTCGAAGGCGTCTCGGCGAAAGCGCCCGCGCTGATGGAGGCGCATCAACTGACGACGAAGGCGGCGCGCGTCGGCTTTGACTGGCAGCGTCTCGAAGACATCTTCGATAAGCTTCAGGAGGAGATTGAAGAACTCCGCGCCGCCATTCGTGAGCGCGCCGAAATGGGCGCGAACGGCGAGGAGGAAGACGCGCACGTGCGCGAGGAGGTCGGCGACCTGCTCTTCGTCGTAACGAACGTCGCACGCCACTTACGCGTCGAACCGGAAGCCGCGCTGAAGCTCACCAACCGCAAGTTTCGCCGCCGCTTCCGCCACATCGAACAGGGACTCAAGGCGCGCGGGCGCACGCTCGACGCCGCGACGCTCGACGAGATGGAAGAGTTGTGGCAGGAGGCGAAAAAAAACAGTGGCGAGTGATAAGAGGCAGGTGAAGGAACGTTTTTATCCTGCCTCCTGTCACCATTGTTGGAGGCTTTCGTATGGAGAAAATCGAGTCGGTCAACAATCACGACGACCTTTCGAGTGATCGCGTCTGCGCGGCGTGTCATGCGAAAGTCGGCAAAGCTAAATTCTGTCCTGAGTGCGCGACGCCGATTGAGCCACCGCGTCCGACCTGTGAGGGTTGCGGCCACCAGCCTGAAGGGACGCCGAAGTTCTGCCCCGAATGCGGAGCGCAAATGTCCGAGACGAGTTGAGCGCGCACGAAATTTCGTGTTCTGGAATCAGCATGAAAATGAGCAGGCGACACAACACCCGGCCATTTTTCTATTCCCGTTGCCGAGAGCGCATGCCTACTCCAACTCGTTCATCTCCCGTTCGAGCACGACGAGCGTGCGCTTGAGCATCTCGCGGTGGGCGCTGCCGTTCGCGCGCTCCAATTGTTCGAGTGTGCGTGCGCGTGCCATCCTGAGAGAGTCAAGCCGCTCGCGGCGGGCGCGGACGGCGGGCGACACCTCGAAAGGCACAGGCTCCGCCAACTGGCGCGCGTCGGATTCCTCCATCTGCGCCTCGACCGCTTTGCTCTCCCAGCCTCTCGCCATAAAACGACTCACCTCCTGCGCGTGCACAAAAGCGAAAGGCCCGCCTCCACAGGTCAGGCCCATCGCTTCAGTTCAGAATCAACGGGCAAGCCCGCTTGCCTCAATACTGGTTGCTGAGTTGCAACGAACGCAGTATGTCCGCGAATGTCCGCTGGTACGTGCCGTACTCGTCGCTAGGTGCGACGCCGGCCATGTAGAATAGGTCTCCGCTGCCGAGCATCGTCGTGATGATCGTCACTCTTTCGGTGCGCCCGGTAATGGGCGACCGTCCCATCAGGGTCGTCGCGAGCGCGTTGCGCCCGTTGACGGTGGTGCGCTGGAAACCGCCCGACTGTCGGAGATAAGTATTACCCTGCGCCTGCAAGAGGTCGTTGACGTACTGCTGCGACGCGCGTTGCAAGTCCGAGTACTGCTCACGGTCTGTGCCGAACATGACGCCGTGCGTGATGCCCTGCGAGCCGTAAGCGCCCTCCGGGGCGTAGGACACGCTGTTGCCCTCGCTCCCCAACTGCCGCCAGTTCTCAGGGATGGCGACGCGGAACAAGTTGTTGCCGTCGTTGCGATAGCGCGTCGAAGGATAGGCGACGCGCTCGCCGCGCCCGTAGCTATCGTCCTGCGGGTTGCGACCGTCGTTGGGATAGCGTCCATCATTGGGGTTGCGTCTGTCATTGGGATAGTTTCCCTGATTCGGATTCTGCTGGCCGCTGCGCGCGATCTCTTCCATCGAGCGTGCGCGCGGGAAGCCACGCAGACGCGCCTGCACGTCGCGGAACTGGCGCGTGTCCTGCGTCGCCGCGTTCGGGTTGACGCGCAGCATCGCCGCTTCCTGATTGATGCGCTCGTAACGATTGCCCGGATTCGGGTGGCTGCTCAGCCATTCAGGGCCGCCGCTGCCGCCGCCCTGCCGCTCAATCGTCCTGAACATATTTGCCAGGTCGCGCGGGTCGTAACCGGCGCGCGCCATGATCTGCGCGCCGAGGATGTCGGCCTGCGTCTCGTACTTGCGGCTGTACTTCAAAGCGCCCGCGCCGAAACCGATCTGGCTGCCCGCGCCGACGATGCCGCCGATGGGGCCGCCGATGACCGCGCCCGCGATCTGTCCGAGCACGGAACCGATCTGATATTTCTGCGTCTCGGTGGCCTGTGCCGTGGCGTGCCTGAGCGCGGCGTGGCTGATCTCGTGTGCCATCACGCCCGCCATCTCGCCCTCGTTGTGCGCCGCTTCGATCATGCCGCGATTAACGAACAGAGGGCCGCCCGGCAGCGCGAAGGCGTTGATGTCGCGCGCGTCAACCACGTCGAACGAGTAGCGGAACTCCGGGTGCTGAAACTCCGACGGGATGGCCGAGACGAGGCGGCTCCCGACGGAGTTGACGTAACTGCGAATCCCCTCGTCGCGCAGCATCGGCATCTGCTGATATACCTGTTGGGCGGCTTGCTGGCCGGCCTTCACGTCGTCCTGCACATTATACTTATTGCGCGGGGCTTCGATCCGCGTCTGCCCCAGAGCGGCGAGCGGCATCACCAGAATTGCCAGAGCCATGAGCCACGCTGTCAGACGATGCGCGCGACGGTTGTTAATATTCGTCATGTCAATCCCCTCCACTGATAAGCGCGCTCAAACAGGAGCGCGTTAAAGTTAATTCGTAAAATCGAAAAGCGACACGAGGCCGCAGCGTCAGCCGGAGGTCGTGTCGCTTAAAATCGAAGCTCCTCTTCCCTCCGATTAATTCTCGACGTAAACGGCCACTCAAAGGCGCGTAGAGGGAGAGAGCGTCTAACTTCTTTCGCCGGAACGCGAACGCCATTTTCGGCGGCGCGTCTCAAGGCAAACCTTAAGATGACTTTCAGCACACTGTGGTTGGCCTCTAACTATCGCACGCGCCTCCTCGGTCTTCTCCCTGTTCTTCTGCGAGGTCTGACGTTTTCGTTGCGATTCGGTTTCAAAGGCTCGACAACGGCCCCGTTGCCGTCGAAGCGCACAGTCGCGCCCGTCGGCGGACGCGGAATTGAGACGGCGATGAAAGGCGAGGTGATGACCTGCGCTGTAATAAGTCCAGACGCCGGACGCCGCTCGTTGACACTTACAGCAAGCACAGTGCCAACGCGCTTTATCCCTGTAATCTCGACTCCGTAGCCCGCCGTGCGTTGCTCTCCCTGATACACAATGACGACGGCGCGCGTATTGAAGTTGACCTCCGGCAAGCCAGCCGTGCCCGGCCCCGTCGCGCCGATGCTGCCCCACGCACGCCGCCAGTCTGCCTCGTTAGTAATCAACTCGACGGCGCGCGTGCCCTCGTAGCGGCTCATCGTACCTGTCGCCAGCACGGAGAAATCCACCGGCCTCGCTTCTTCCGCCGTCGGGGCGCTCGCCGCCGTCTCACTCCCACGCGAGTTGCCTTCATCACCGAGCATCGCCATACGCAGGATGCGTATAGGCGGCATGCCGTAGCTGAGCAGGCGGTCGTGAAAGTCTCCGAGACGGAAGGAGTCGCCCATGCGCGCGCGCCACTCTTCACGCAGGCGAAGGATTTCCATTTTGCCGAGCGTGTAGACGAGATACGTCGGGTCAAGCGTCCCGCGCCGCGCTTCGCGCTCGGCGTTCGTGCGCGCGAGATAGCCTTCGCGCATGAAAAATTCTACCGCCTCGTCGTAAGTCATCCCAGCCGTGTGCAGGCGTATGCCGACGAGGTAGCGACACAGGCGCAGGAGTGCCGCATTCAACTGCGCGAGACGGAGCTTCGGGTTGTTGCCGCCGAAACCTTCGTCGAGCATCATCTGCTCGCAGTAGTGCGCCCAGCCCTCTATGAAGCTAGACGCACCGAGCGCCGCACGCACGCGCGAAGGCTGCGACTGCTTCAGCTTGAGCAGTTGATAGTAGTGGCCCGGATACGCCTCGTGGATGGAAGTGATGGTGAGCGAGTAGCGGTTGTAGTGTCCGAGGTGCTCTTCCCTCTGCTGCGCGCTCCAGGAGGGGTCGGGCGGCGTCACGTAATAATAAGCTTCGGTGGCGACGCGCTCGAACGCGCCCGGCCCGTCCAGAGAGGCGAAGCTGAGCGAACGCGCGTACTCCGGCGTTTCGGCGACCGACAGATTTTCACGCGCGGGCGTGGTCAGGATTTCTTCTGTGCGGACGAAGGCGCGGATGCGGTCGAGTTCGGCGCGCGTTTCGCCGACGAGGCCGTCCGCCGCCGGGTGCTCGCGTTCGAGCAACTGCAACGCGCCGCTCACGCCCCTGCCCGGCGCGACTTCCTCCGCCAGCGTCCGCATCTCGTCCTGCGTGCGGCGCAATTCGCGCTCGCCGTCGCGCACGAGCGCGGGCGGCGGCGTGTCCACCATCTCCTCGTAGAGAAGTTTCCTGCGGTAGTTCTCCGCGCCGATGGCGAAATCGCCGTTCGAGCGCGGCAGCAGATCACGCTCAAGCCACTCGACGAAGGAGCGTAGCGCGGCGACGACGTCGTCGTTCGTCGCGGCGAACTCCGCGCGGCGCGCGGCGCTCAGACGCCCCCCGCCCGCGCGCTCGAACATCTGCGGCACGATGCGCTCGAAGAACTCGACGCTGCCGCGCGCCTGCCTAATCGCCGTCTCGGTGTAGATGCGCGGCGGCGTCTGCAAATTCTCGCGTGCCTCCGCGAGCAGCCTCCCCGTCTGACGCTCACGCGCGAGCACCGCGTCCAGACGCTGCTCGACGGGCGCGTAGTTGCGCTTCAATACGTTGTCAACGGCGGCGGCGGCGAGGTTGTTATAGACGTTCGGGTCGCGCTGCCACATCCGCACGTCTTCGAGTTCGAGCAGGCGCGCGCGCGCGTGCGACTGCAATACGAGATAATCGTAACGCGCTTCGGGCGCAAGCCTCCATTCAGGCACGCGCGCGAGTTCGGCGAGCACAGCACGCAGACGGCTCACTTCGCGGCTCACGGCTTCGCGGCTGCGCGGTTCGAGTTGCGCGTCGTATTCGTGAAGTCCAGCCGCCGTCGCTTCAGTGGGGTTGAAGGCGTAGTGCCCGCGCAGGTATGCGTCCGCGATGGCGTTGAGACGCGCGCCCGTATCACTCGTCGCCGGTGCGACGCGCGCGGGTGTGCGTCGCGCACGGCGTCGCTGCGCGGAAACCGTCGCGCAGGTAACGAGCGGGAGAGATGCCGAGAGCATCACGAGCGCAAGAAGCGGCGCGAAAAGATTCCTTCTCAAGAGGGTCATAAAGATTAAATGTGGAGAACGCGTCGTCAAAGAAGAGAAACGAACCGGGTAGGAGATTAGCACAAATCAGCCGGCGGACTGAGGGTGAATTGTGAGATGGGACAGGCAGTCCGAACAGATGGGAATGCTCGTCCTATTGTTTCACCGGCTCGATTTTCTGGTTGACCCAACTTGTCGCCTCGTCGAGCGGCGCGATGTGGTGGGGTCTTCCCTGCCAGACGCGCCACATCGAGACGACGAGGAAGATGAAACCGGCGAGCTTGAACATGAAGCTGCCGAAGCCGCTGCCGGTGATTAGCGCGACAAGGCCGAAAAGAAACTGGATGGCGAGGATCGTCGCGTACAGGGCCAGACCCTGCGCGGCGTGGAAGCGCGTCCGCGTCTCGTGGCGCGGCACGGTCAGCAACTCGACGACGGACGCGACGACGCCGATGTAGAACGGCGCGTAAGGCAGCACGTTGGCGATGTTCTCCGGTATTCCGAGCCTCGCGACGGGGCGCGACGAAGGCCGCGCGTCGGGGTTGTAGGTTGAAGAAGGGCCGGGCGTGGGCGTCGTCGTGGCGGGGTATCGTACTTGCTTCTCTTTTCCGACATAAACTCTTCTACGAAATGACGCGCCTTCGAGTTCGCATCCCGCTCGCACTATCTTTTTGCCTAATCCTCCGTCAAGACGAACTCGGCGCGCTCCCAGCGTCCACATTCGTCGAACGGTTGTTCCTTGAAGATGCGAAAGGCGCGCAACACGCATTCGCCCGCGCCGTCAAAGCCGATGATAAAATACACCGCCTCCGTGTAATACGCGACACGGATGTCGGTCGCCGAAGGCGTGGGGTCTGCTTCCGCCGGGTGCGAGTGGTAAATGCCTTGCAGTCGCTCGCCGCGCTCTCGCATCAACCTCTGCGCGCGGGTCAGGTCTTCGTGCGCCGCCTCGAAACGAACGCGCGGGTCGTCGGCGATGTTACGCATCGGGTAGAGACTTTCGGCCACGACCCCACGCCCCCCGATCTCACCGCAACACTCAGACGGACTCTCCTCGCGCGCGTGCGCGTACATCGCCTCGACCATTGAACGGCGGACAAGCGTGGTCTCTGAAGTCATGCGCCTACGCCCCGGCTGAATTCTAATCTTCGACGATCTTGATGCGCAGTTCTTCCAACTGCTGCGGGTCAAGCTCGCCGGGCGCATCAATCATCAAATCGGCAGCCGAGGCCGTCTTCGGGAAGGCCATCACGTCGCGTATGTTTTCGGTGCCCGTGAGCGCCATCATCAGTCGTTCGATGCCGGAGGCGATGCCACCGTGCGGCGGCGTGCCGTATTCGAGGGCGTCGAGGAAGAAACCGAAGCGCGCACGCGCCTTCTCTTCCGTCACGCCGAGCGCCTTGAAGACGAGTCGCTGCACGTCTCGCCGGTGAATACGAATCGAGCCGCCCGCGACCTCGATGCCGTTGACGACCGTGTCGTAAGCCTTAGCGCGCAGGCCAGCGAGCAATTCCGTCTCGCCGCCCTCGACGGCGCGCTCGAAGAGAGGCAAGTCATCGTCGAGCGGCGAGGTGAAAGGGTGATGCATCGCGTAGAAGCGCCCGTCGTCCTCGTGATACTCGAACATCGGAAACTCCGTCACCCACAGAGGCGCGTAGACGTTGCCGGGGATTAACTTCTCGCGACGTGCGACCTCGTTACGGAGCGCACCGAGGCTCGCCGCGACTGTCTTCGATTTACCGGCGACGATCAATACTGCATCGCCGCGCGCGGCTCCGGCAGTTGCAGCCACGCGCGAGATTGTTTCCTCGCCGAGAACCTTTAACAGAGACGATGAAAGCTCGTCGCCGAGCTTGATCCACCCAAGCGCGCCCGCGCCGTAGCGTTTCGCGTGCTCCTGCAATTCATCCAGCACCTTGCGAGAGAGCACTGCGCCGCCCTTGACGGTCAAGCCCTTCACCTCGCCGCCCGCTTCGAGCGCCGAAGCGAATGGCGCGAAGGTTGTGCCTTCAAGCGCGTGCGAGAGGTCTTGGAGTTCCATCCCGAAACGCAAATCCGGCTTGTCGCTGCCGTAACGACTCAACGCTTCGACGTAGGTCATGCGCGGGAAAGGCACTGGCAGTTCCGCGCCGGCGAGTCGGAAGACGCGAGCCAACAGCCCCTCGACCAATTTGTAAACCTGTTCGGGCGTGGCGAAGCTGAACTCCACGTCCAACTGTGAGAACTCAGGCTGGCGGTCTGCGCGCAAATCTTCGTCGCGAAAGCAGCGCGCGATCTGGTAGTACTTGTCGAGGCCGGCGATCATGCAAATCTGTTTGAAAATCTGCGGCGACTGCGGGAGCGCATAAAACCTGCCCGCGTGGAGGCGCGAAGGCACGACGTAATCACGCGCGCCCTCCGGCGTTGACTTGATGAGGATCGGTGTCTCGATCTCCGTAAAATCCTGCTCGTCCATGTAGCGGTGAATCTCGCCGACGACGCGCGCGCGCAGTCTTAAATTCGCCTGCAACTGCGGGCGGCGCAAATCCAGATAGCGAAACTTCAGACGCACATCTTCGCTCGCCAGCTTCTCCGGCGAAGAGACTTCAAGCTGAAAGGGCGGCGTGCGTGCTTCATTCAGAATCCAGATTTCGCGCGCCTGCACTTCAACCTCTCCCGTAGAGAGTTTCGGGTTACGCTGCCCTTCCGCGCGCAGCACAACCTCCCCGCGCACGGCGATGACATACTCGCCGCGCACTTCTTTAGCACGCGCGTGCGCTTCGGGCGCATCCTCCGCGTCGAAGACGATCTGCGTCACGCCGTCGCGGTCGCGCAAATCAAAAAACGTCAGCGGCCCGAAGTCGCGCCGCACGGCCACCCAGCCCATCAACGTCACGCTCTCTCCGACATCTTCCGCGCGCAGAGCGCCGCACGAATGCGAGCGCTCTAAATCTCCGAGATTATCTAACATAGTTAAAGCTTCTTGGCTTCAGAGCTTCTTTAGCGCTCATCAACGTTAAGTTTTTTGCGGACTGCTGCGGCCAGACACTTAAGCGATATTTCTTCCTGCTCGTGAGAACGCAAGTCTCTTAGCGAAACCTTGCTGCTTTCCCGTTCTCTTGAGCCAATAACCACAAGCAATGGAATCCGCCGCGCCTCTGCATAACCAAACCAAGCCCCAAGCTTGGCTTCTGGATAAACATCTACTCGGAATCCGCTATCACGCAATTCATGCGCGACCTCCAAAGAATGGCTAACAGATTCTTGGTCTAGCGTTCCAATTAACACATCGGCTGCGGATGCAACTACAACAGAGGGGAACATCTCGCGTTGGGTCATGACATAGATAATGCGTTCAAGGCCAAGCGAGAAACCGCAAGCCGGAATGTCACGCTTTGAAAACATCCCGATCAAGTTATCGTAACGCCCGCCGCCGCCGAGACTGCCCACGAGATCGGGCACGCTGATCTCCATAATCGCGCCCGTGTAATAAGAAAGCCCGCGCGCGAGGCTCGGATCAATCTTGATTCTACTTTGGCTTCCGCCAGCCGCCGAGAATTTGATAATTTTCCGCAACTCATCAACGCCGCGCGCACCCACTTCGTTCTCGCCGATGAATTCGACGAGGCGTCCGAGCACTGCGCTGTTGAAAGCTGCCTTCTCGTCCGTCTTGCTCTCATCAACAACAAACTCCGCCGCGCGTTCGAGTGCCGTCAGATTCTCGAAGAACGAGAGAAGCATTTCGCCGCTCTCCACCAACATGCCTCTTTCAGCAAACTCTTTCGCCACACCCTCGCGCCCGATTTTATCTAACTTGTCGAGCGCGACGAGCGCGTCCGCGTGCTTCTCAGGCGTGACGCCCGCCGCATCGAGCATTCCTGCGAGCACCTGCCTGTGATTGAGGCGGATTGTGAAATTGTTGAAGCTGAGTTTCGTCAAAGCCTCGCCCGCCGCCGCGCACAACTCCGCTTCGACAATGTTCGAGCGTGTGCCAATGACATCAACGTCGCATTGATAAAATTCCCGAAAGCGTCCACGCGCGGGACGGTCTGCGCGCCAGACGGGTTGAATCTGGTAACGCTTGAAGAACTTCGGGAGCTTTTCTCCGTACTCCGCGACGACGCGCGCCAGTGGAACAGTTAAATCATAACGCAGCGCGAGGTCTGCTTCGCCCGTCTTCTCGTGTTCGCCGCGCTTGAGGATTTTGAAGATGAGTTGGTTGCCCTCTTCGCCGTACTTCCCCAGAAGCGTCTCGATGTTCTCGACGGCGGGCGTCTCCAACGGCTCGAAGCCGTAACGCTCGTACACTTCCTTAACGACGCCGATGACATACTCGCGCCGCCGCACGTCCGAGGGTAAAAAGTCGCGCATCCCGCGCGCTGGCTGTGTCTTACTTCCCATGACCTTTACGGGTGGCGAAACTCACCGGCGTTTAATTCAGAGCTTGCCGCCATTATTTGAAAACCGAAAAGCCTGCGTAAAAGACGAACTGGTTGAGACCCCGGTTTGAACCGGCGCGGTTTCCGTTCGAGATATGATGTAGCCGGACGCCGAGACTGACGGCGCGTCGCTCCGAGGTGAAGACGCGGACGCCGCCGCCGCCTTCGAGCACGTAGACGAACCTTGTGTCGTCGGGCAGCGGAACACGTTTCGTGAAGAGAAGCCCGCCGGCGTTGACGTGTACGAACGGGTGCACACGTGCGCCGTTCGCGAAGTCGAGTTGCAAGCCGAGCGGCGTCAGGCCGAAGCCGTAAGTGGACTCGCGCCGGGCGGTGACGAGCGCGCCGTCGGGCGTCGCCCTCGTCGCGGAGGTGATGTTGCCGAACGCCACTGCGAGCGGAATCGCATCGAGCGTGTATTGCAGGGCGACGCTTTTGTTCGCGGCGAGCGTCCGTCCGTAGCGGAAGGCGGCGATGGCAAATTTTCTGTCGCGCGCCTCGTCTTCGTGCAGGCCGCTAAAGACTGTCGTCGCACTGAAGGCTCCGCCGCCCCACACACCGAACTCGTTCGTGCCGCGTTTGAGCGTGTAAGGCTCATCCACGCCTGCGGACTGCGGCGCGGGCGACGCCGTAGCCGTTCCAGGCGAACCTGATGCTGCCGTTGTCCCGCCGCCCACGGTCTGCGCCGCGCACGCACATGCGCACGCCAGCATGACCCACAAAACAAAAACCCAACGCACGTTTTTACGCATATGTTTTCTCTTCACCGTCCTTCTCTTTATTATTTGGTCTGAACTTTAACCACGTTCCGAGAGGTACTGCCGCGTATATTCGATATAATTTCGCCAGTAAACGTCGAGGCCGGCGATCTCTTCATCCGTCAGCCTGCGTTTCACTTTCGCAGGCGTGCCGATGACGAGTGAGTTCGGCGGGACGACTGTGCCGGGCGAGACGAGCGCGCCCGCCGCGATGAGAGACTTCTCGCCGATACGCGCGTCGTCCATCACGATGCTGCCCATGCCAATCAGGCAGCCGCGCTCGACGTGGCAGCCATGCAGCGTGACGTTGTGGCCGACGGTCACTTCGTCTTCGAGGATGGTCGCATGCGTGCCGTTCGAGACGTGTATGACTGTGCCGTCCTGTACGTTCGTCCGCGCGCCGATGCGTATGTGGAACACGTCGCCGCGCACGACGGCGTTGAACCAGACGGATGATTGCTCGCCGATGATCACGTCGCCGATGATTTGCGCGCTCTCCTCTATGAACGCCGTAGGATGTATCTGCGGATGCTTGCTGCGGAAAGGTCTAATCATCTTCGCTACACACGATAAGTAAAACGGTTTGATTTACCGCCACCTGATGAAAGCAAAAACGGTAACACGCGGACGTGCAGGGGGCAAGCAGGACGAGGTCGTGTCGTTGCTCAGGCGTTTGACTTGGATGGAATAAACAACGACAGTTGCGTGCGCCGGGGTAATGCGGAAACGGAAGTCGAAGTGGTATCTTATCGCGGCTTACTTAAGATGCACTGGCCGGCCCTGTGTACAGCGCACGGCAGCTATTATAAGGAGACCAGAAAAACGTGCCGACCGAGACCCCACCGCCATACTTTCCACAGGATGCGCTTTCACCCGGAGACGACAAGACTTACAGAAAGATGAAGCTCGCCTTCTTCGGCTGCCTCGCCCTTTCTCTTCTCTCACTCGCCGGACTCATCTGGGGCATTTCAAATGAATGAAGCGGAGCGGAGATCAAAATACCGTCCTCACGTCTTTTGTCCGCGCGCGGAAAATATTTGATTCCATGAAGAAATTTTGTGTTATGCTGCACGCCGCCTCGCGAAACAGTACAACTTAAACCAAACTCCACCCCTTACTCAAAAGGAGGACTCTCACGTATGGCTAAGAGCAAATCAATTGACAAGACACTGAGCGAAGTGGAACAGATCGCGCGAGTCTGGACAGACAATCCGTCTTTCGCCCTCAGCGATATAACTCTTCCACAATTTCAAACGCTCATCACAGAGTTGCGCGCACAGAGCGCCAAGACTGAAGACCTTCGCACGCAACTCACAGCGGCCTCCAACGAAACCAACAGCCGGGCCAACGACCTCAACGCACTGGCCGTCCGCGCACGCGGCGGCGTCCGTGCCTTCTTCGGCCCGAACTCGACCCAGTACGAACAAGTCGGCGGCAAGCGTTCCAGCGAACGCAAACGCCCCACGCGCAAAACAAAAACTCCCAAAGGCTGACTTCAATCAGCCCACGGGCTAACAAAATAAACCCTAACCGAGAGGAAGAGGGCATGCGGAATGAGCCGCTTTCAAATCTCACCACCATGCCCTCTTCGTCTTATCTCAAACTCCCTATTCACGCGTGAATTTCAACGGCGAGGCTTAGGGGCTTTCATAGACAGGAGATAAATATCGAAATGATGGAGAGAAACCTTCGAATGTCTATAGAGGTATTATGCGGAAGACGTTCCGCATAATATCCGAATTGCCGTGTTATGCGGAACGTCTTCCGCTTATACGGTAGTTCGATGCTCCGTGATTAAAGGCGCGTCGTGTTGTCATTACGCGTTTTGAAGGCATTGTGACTTGATATTCTAACATTGGTCGTTTTTGAAGGAGGACATTTCATGACATTAAGGCTTTCTTGCGCGCTGGCACTATTGATTCTTTCAAGCCTACTCTCTCTCCCAATCTCAATTGCTAGTATTGGTCCGGACGCGTCTGATGCCGAGGCATTCATAGCACGCGATGTCATAGCTACATATGGCCGAAATCCTAAGGCGCCGATGCCAGAAACCGATCCTGCTAAACTGCCCCAGTCATGGCCTCCTAATGCACAAGCGAATGGATCATACGTCGTCTCACGGCCCGAATCGGTCGCAAAGTACGCATATGTGAAATTGCCAGATAACTTTCGCCTATTACTTGCTCCCGACGTAGACCGGGTGCAATGGGAGATTGATCGATTGGAATTTGGTAAGAATGTCACCTTCAATGCTTCCCGTGAAATTCTTTACCCAACCGGGACTAAGCCGGCTTTTTGGCCCTATCCGCCATCGCCTCCGGATCAGCCCGGCATTCCCGGGGAAGCGTACGAACACCAAGACGGCGCAAAAGGTCTCAAAGGCCGAACTGGCGTAACGGGGCCTCCCGGTAGGCTTGTTTTGATAGTGGTCACGAACATTATCGACCGAGGAGCGTTGTGGATTCACACTGATGGAACTCAAGGAGGCTTGGGAGGTAAGGGCGGCAAAGGGCAGAAGGGAGGTGACCACGATTGCGATGGTGCCGGCCACTCAAATGCAGGAAACGGCGGAGAAGGCGGTGATGGCGGAATTGGCGGACAAGGCGGAAGCACTCCGAACGTAACTATCGTAGTCAACTCGTTGCCCCCTGGATATATCCTCAGCCCAGAGGCTTGCAGTACATCGTGTGGGAATTCAACTCGCCCCCCAAATGCAAATGCCGATGATGGTCGCATTGTGGTTTGGGGTTCCCCAGGTTGTGGCGGAATCATTCACCCGATGATTGGAGTCG
>JAIVJG010000059.1 GCA_020200155.1 Acidobacteriota bacterium
TCGCCGCCCACGCGCTGTGGGTCCATTTCACATGAACGCGAATTCGGCGGTCGTGATTCTCGCCGCCGCGTATTTCCTGTTTCTCGCCTGGATGTTCATACAACAGTAAGGAGCCACCACATGCACACATTCATTCTCGAAAACGAAGTCCACGCCGGGTGCGGCGGTCGAGTGCGAGAGCGCGTCTACCCTGAACTCGTTACCGCGCGAAAGGACCGCATCAAGCGTCTGTACGCCAACGGCCACATTGACGAGCGCGGCATGGAGAGGATGCTCCGAGAGGTTGACGCCGAGGCGACGAAAGACCGCCAACTCGAATGCATCCTCTGTGGCGATGAAACCGCCGAGTACGGGTCGGCGGACAAGCCGCAGCGCAGCCAGCTTCAGCTTCAGCGCATCACCGCGAATGTCGTCTAAAGACCTCCGACTGCGGTGGAGGGTCGCGGTGACGAACCTGGACACCGGGACCGCGCAGGACATCTTTGTCCCCGCTGTCGGCGTCGAGGAGGCGAGATTTGCCGCCTTGCGCATCGCGTACGTCTACCTCGACTGGAAAAACTGCGTGGCGTGCCCGGGAGCGCGGGTGCGCCACGTCGGGCTTCCCGTTCCCTTGCCGGCTGAACGATGAGCGACGAAGAATTCGTCGTACCCATACCCGAAGGGCCGGTCGGGTATGAGGGCGAGGTCGTCCAGTACGAGGCGCGAGGCGCCGCCGTCCAGCTATTCCATTGCCGGGACGACGAAGTGGTGCTCTCAGGGCCGGCGGGGACCGGGAAAAGCCGCGCGTGCATCGAGAAGATTCACTACCTGCTCAACAAGTACCCCGGAAGTAAGGCGCTCATCTGCCGCAAAACGCTCGTTTCACTCACGGAAACGGGGCTGATGACCTACAAAAACCACGTCCTGAACCGCTTGGACGGGGTTATTTTCTTCGGCGGCAGCAAGTCTGAGCCCGCGCAGTTCAAATACCCGAACGGATCAGTGCTCATCGCCGCTGGATTAGACCAAATCTCGAAGGTCATGTCCTCCGACTACGACATTGTGTACGTGCAGGAAGAGAACGAACTGAGCCTGGAGGAGCACGAGGCGTTAACCACGCGTCTCCGTAACGGTGTCATGCCGTTCCAGCAGCTTATCGCGGACGTCAACCCGCAGGAGCCGTGGCACTGGATTCTCCGTCGAGCGCAAGCGGGCGTCACAACGATGCTCGAAAGCCGCCATGAGGACAACCCGATACTCTACAACCCAGACGGGACGCTTACGCCGCGTGGCGAGTCATATATACGCCGTCTCGACGCCCTGACGGGTGTGCGGCTCCAGCGACTCCGACATGGCCGATGGGTCGCAGCCGAGGGCATTGTCTACGAAGCCTTCGATCCATCTATTCACCTGATTGAGCCGTTTAAGGTTCCGCCAGCGTGGCCTCGTCTACGCAGCATCGACTTTGGGTTTGTCAATCCGATGGTCTGCCAGTGGATCGCGGTAGACCCCGACGGCAGGATGTATCTCTACCGAGAGCTATACCGGACCCAAAGGCTCGTGTCAGATATGGCACTCAGAATCAACGAGTTATCCAAGAAGGAGCACATCACCGCCACCCTCGCAGATCACGACTCCGGCGACCGGGCGACGCTCCAGGCAGCGGGGATTAACACCAAAGCCGCGAACAAAGCGATCCGGCGTGGCATAGAAGTTGTACAGAAGCGGCTGCGCGTCCAAGACGACGGAAAACCCAGGCTGTATATAGTCAAGGATGCACGTCTCGACCGGGACATGTCACTCGTGGATCACGGATTGCCGACGTGTACCGCCGAAGAGATGGTGTCCTACGCGTGGCCTGACGGCACAAAGGGGAATAAAGAGCGCATGGCGAAGGAGTTACCGATGGACTTGAATAATCACGGCTGTTTAACAGGGGAAACGCTCGTCGCCACGCCGACGGGGCCGCGCCGACTGGACGAATTAAAACGCGGGGACATGGTTCTCACCCGCCGTGGCGCACGCAAGGTGACGATGGGTGGTTGTACGGGCAAAAACAAGCCCGTGGTGCGCCTCCGGCTCGATAATGGTCACGTTCTACGCGGTACCGGCGACCACCCGATTATGACGCCGGATGGCTGGGTTCCCCTCTCGACGCTGCAATACGGCAGTGAGATTGTGACGCTCGGCAACGTCCTTGCGCACGGTGGAAAGTTCGAAGTCGAGACAACGACCACCAGGATCATGGAGGTCGCGCCCCTTGAACACGCTGACGTGTACAACCTGACGGTGACGAAGAACCATGAGTACTTCGCGAACGGCGTTCTCGTCTCGAATTGCGACGCGCTACGATACGCCGCGATGTACCTGGAGCGCCGTGGGCAGATCGTCGCTCCAGGGTCAACCAAAGTAACGCCATCCAAGTGGCTCGGGCGATTTGATAGGCCAGACGTAGGGGGTAGGCGATGAGCGAGATTGACCGGGAGCGGGGGGCGCCGGATGTCTGAAGGTGTCGTAGAAGTCGTTGTGGCTGAAGACCAAACACCGGAGTACGGGGATCGGTTCTTACTGCCCGTTTACTTCGTCGGTATGCGCTCCGGGGAACTATGCGGGCACATGGAGTGCCGCAAGAACGGGACAGAGGCGATGCTTATGGACTCCGGTAGTGCGGGATTCGTCCACGTCTGCCCTGGCGCCAGGCTCGTCAAGGGGTGGCCGGAGGGGATTGAGTAATGATCGAGGAGATGGAGGCGCGTCTCAAGAAGGCGATGGATTACTTCTGGAACCTCGAACAACAGGGTATTATGAGCGGACCAATCTACGAACGATATTGGCCTGACTTCATCCAATTGCTCTGGAAGTACGAGGATGAGTTGTCCAAGCCCCGGGCCCCCGAGCAATCGGCCCTGGCGATCTAGCAGGAAAAGGTGAGCAGCGATGTCTAACGAGAACGCGGGTCCAGAGGACGAGTTTACACGGACTCTCGCGAGTAACGTCACCACCACGGGCCTCCAGCCGCCCGTTCATGCCCCGGGAGAGAACGGCGTGGAAGAGGTTGAGGTTGTTGCCGTCGGTGCAGCCACCGGACAGGCGGTGACGTTCCAGTTCATGGGTAGCTTCGATAACGTCAACTTCTACGTTATGGGCTACCGCGAGCTAGACAACCAGGCATCGCCCATGCGCTCTGTTTCCCCAATCACGCTGACGCCTGGCGCGGGTAACATTCGCGCCGTGTACGGCTTCCTCGACAATTACCCGTATCTTCGCATCAACGTGACCGCGAACACCCTTGCGGGCGCGGGCGCCGGGATGACCGCGAATCTCTACGCGATGTCTGAGTAGTCGCCGTGGCTGACTCTCAGGGAAAAATCTACTCCCCTCTCGGCGTATCGGGGCTTCCCCGATACGCGGGCTACGTCTTTGACGAATGGATGACGGAGCTTCAGGGCGCGCGAGGTCGCCGCGTCCTGCGGGAGATGGTAGACAACTCAGCGCCCATCGGCGCGCTGAAGTTCGCAATGGAGATGCTGATTCGTCAGGCGACGTGGACTATCGCGCCGGGAACGGACGACGACGAGGGCAAGGCGGATGCGCAACTCGTGGAGGAAGCACTGCACGACATGGAAACGTCGTTCGAGGACACGCTGGCTGACATCCTCACCATGTTCGACTACGGGTGGAGCCTCTTCGAGACGCCGTACAAGCGCAGGGATGGGAAAAACAGTCGCTATGACGACGGGAAGATTGGCTGGCTCGGCTGGCAGATGCGCGGCCAGGAAACATTGCTCCGATGGGAGTATGACAGCGACGCGGCGATGCTCCCGAAGGCGTTTGTCCAGCTAGGACCGCCCGACTTCAAAGAACACGTTATTCCAATGGATCGCTGCTTGCTCTTCAGGACGACAACCCGGCGCGGGAACCCTGAAGGCCGCAGTTTGTGGCGCAATGCGTACCGCTCCTGGTACATGGCGAAGCACCTGGAGGCCATTGAAGCTATCGGTGCGGAGCGCGACATGGCTGGCCTCCCCGTCGGGAAGGTGCCGTCCAACATTTTGTCGAGCGATGCGACTCCAGACGAGTTGGCGGTTGCGAATAACTGGCGCGATCTCGTCACAAACATCCGTCGCGACGAGCAAGAAGGGGTGCTTATCCCGTCTGACAGGGACGAAATGGGGAACCCGGTATGGGAATTGACGCTTCTTTCGACAGGTGGGCAGCGCCAATTCAACCTCGGAGACGTGATCGCGCGGCACGAACAGCGCATGCTGATGACGTGTTTGGGCGACTTTATCATGCTCGGAAACACCAATGCGGGCGCTCAAACGCTCGGAAAGACGAAGATCGAGCTATTTACGACCGCAATATCGGCGTTTCTGGCGCAAATCGCGGCGCAAATCAACGATAACGCGATTCCGCGCCTTCTGCGCGTCAATGGCCGCAATCCACAGGCAATGCCGACGCTCCGACATGGCGATGTGGAGCGCATGGACCTTGATACGCTCGGCAATTTCCTGTATCAGCTTGGCCAGGCGGGATTCACGCTTGACACGGACCCGCAGGGGGCGCTGATGACGCATTTGATGGGCCAGGCGCACCTTCCCTCACCGCCAGAAGACCTCCAGGCAGAGGCAACGTACCCATTCGATTTTCCAGACGAGTGGGAGGACTACTCCGGGCCGAAGGTCGTTCCTTCCTCGCGGAAGCGTCCCTCAATCAAGGTGCCGAACCAGCCTATACCGCCGCGCGCGGAGCCACCACATGTGGCGCGCGGCCCGCTCCAGAAGAACGGGACTCTCGCGCGCGCAGATCGCAAGCGTCGTGGCGCTGCGGAGCGATTCTTCGACCTGGCATCCCGCCAGTTCAACGAGGGCGCAGAGCTAACCGCTGTCGCGTTCGACCTTGACGACACCGCGCTCGCGCACCCAGATCAACTCGTGCCGCTTGCGCACTACCTGAAGAAGAAGGGCGTCCAGGTGGGCGTGCTCACGGGCGATAAGGGCGACCAGGCGCGCAAGCTGTGGGACAACCTTGGTTACCCGAATCCTGATTTCTACTACGCAAAGAAGAAACCCGCCACCCCCGAGAAGGTCGCTGAGTGGAAGGCGAAGAAGTGCGCGAAGCTCGGCGTCGGGATCATGGTTGACGACTTTTCCCAGGGGCGCGGCGCGGAGGCGTTTCAATCAGAGGTGCGAAAACTCGGCAGCAACACCCTTGCTCTCGAAGTCTCAGTGGGCCCGGATACGGCACACTAGGACTAAGGAGTTCACCATGCCGATTTACGTCTTTCGATGCCAGGACTGCTGCCAGGAGTTTAATGAGCTTCGCAGCGTCGCCAACAGAAACTCGCAGTTCATCTGCCCCAAGTGCGGCGGGGAGGCGGGGAAGGCGATTACGAGCGCAGACTTCCGCATGAAGGGCGGCACGCGCAACCACCGCAGAATCAAAATGTGGCCGATTGAAGATCGGTTGCGTTCACAGTACGGCGATAATCGCTAGGAGTCCGAGATGGGAAAGAACAAGACATTTTCAGAAGACAGCGACCCGACGAACTCCGGAAAGAAGCGGATGTCTGACGTGGGGAACGTCGGGCTTGGGGACGTACATGTTCCCGCCCCCATCAACAGCGAGAAGATGTCGAAGAAGATGCGCAAGAAGATGAAGAAGCAGAAGGCGAAGCTGATGCTCCCGGATAAGGGCGATCCGCATTTCATGTCGGAGTCCTCGGGTGCCCTGCGCCTCGCCCTGCCGTTCCAGTTCAGCGAGAAGAAGTGGATTCAGTACATCCCGAAGCCGGGAACCTGGAAGTCTGAGCGGTACGGGGAAATCAAGATCACCGCAGAGCGCAACAAGGAATTCGTTGACAACTTCAACAAGGGCGTCTACCAGACCCGCCTCCCGATTGACGCGGAGCACGAGACGAAGCTCTCCGGCGCCCTCGGGTGGATCGAGTCGCTGCGACTCAATGGTGACGGTAGCGTCGGCGCCCAGGTGGACTGGACTGATCGCGGACTCGCACTGCTCGCGAAAAAGGCGTTCCGTTATTTTTCGCCAGAGTGGTATGATTCGTGGAAGGAGCCGGCCTCAGAGAAGGTGTTCTCCAATGTCGCAATTGGTGGCGCTCTGACGACGAGGCCCTTTTTCAAGGAGGGATCGCTTCAGCCGATCATAGCAAGCGAAACCGGCTACGACAAAATGGAACTCGCAGAGGAGAGCAATAGCATGGGTACTCAGAATGGCGACGAGGGTACGGTAGATGCCCAGCGGTTCGCAGAACTCGGTAAGAAGGTCGAAGACCTCACTGCCACGGCTGCAAAGTTCGCTGAAGAGCGAGACACCGCGAACGCCATCGCGACGAAGTTGGCCGAGCGGCTGGCAGCGATGGAAACCGAGAATACGCGACGCGCTCTGAGCGAGATCGCATCGAAGTTTGCCGGCGAAACTGCGACGCACGTTGCGCTGATGGAAACGATGAGCGAGGAGAGCCGCAACGCCTATGTTACGCTCCAGACCGCTCTGACGGAGCAGTTGAAGGTTGCGGCAACGAGCGCGCCTCTCGGCGTGTCTGATCGCGGAATCGTCTCCGGTAACACCGTCGAAGCGGTGCGGGCCGAGGCTGCGGCAGCCGTCAAAGCCTCTGAGGGTAGTGCGGAGTACAACCGGGCGGTCGCCGCTGCGTGGACCCCGGAGCGGTACGAAGAGTATCTGAAGGAGACGGCTCACTAGGCCGTCAGAGAGGTAAGGAGACAATGGCTAACGGCAACGGTCAATTTGAACTCACATACATCGCGAACGTGGACATGACCAATCACATCTTCAAGTTTGTGAAGAAGGACACGAACGGTCGCGGTGTCGTACTCGCCACGGATGGCGGTCCTGTCCTGGGGATTCTCCAGAACAAGCCCGCTCTCGGTCAGGCGGCAATCGTGCGTATCGAAGGCGAGTCCCCCGCAATCGTCGGCCCTGGCGGGCTGAACGAGGGCGACCTCGTGGCATCGGACGCGAACGGCATGGCAGACACCGCTGCGGCTGGTGAACTCGCCGTCGCCGTCTGCATCCAGGGTGGCAACAACGCGTCGGGTGCATACGCAACCGTCGTCATGCAGCGAAACGGCAAGCAGTAAACGAGTGCAGGGGCGCATTCGTACAGTAACAACGGAGTGGGAGAAAAATGCAACCAACCCTTAGTGATGTCCATGTAAATGTGCCCCTGACACAGATTTCGATTGCGTATCGTCAGGACGCAACGCAGTTCATCGCTGCGCGTGCGTTCCCGATTGTGCCGGTCGCGAAGCAGTCAGACAGGTACTACAGCTATACGAAGGACTACTGGTTCCGATCTGAGGCGCAGGAGCGTCTGCCCGCAGCGGAATCTGAAGGCCGAGAGTACACGGTCAACAACACCAATACGTACAACGCGCGTATCTACGCCGTTCACGTCATGGTGGATGCCGCGACTCGCGCCAACTCCGACAGCGCGCTGTCCCCTGATCGCGACGCTACGAACCTCGTGACGGACGATCTTCTGCTCAAGCGCGAGAAAATCTTCGTCAACAAGTTCTTCGGCACCGGACTCTGGGGTGGCGCTGCGGACCAGACCGGGGCCGCGTCTTCCCCCGGCTCGAACCAGTTCCTCGGCTGGGACTTGGCTGGCTCCACGCCTATCGAAGACGTGATGGGCCAGATTCTCAACGTCGCAGAACTCACCGGTCGCAGGCCGAACAAGTTGATTCTTGGGCCTCGCGTCGCGAACGCCCTCGTCAACAACCCGGAGATCATCGACCGCGTGAAGCACGTCGAGAAGGCGTTCCTTGACTACGGGGCTCTCGCTGCCGCGTTTGGTGTCGATGAGATTCTTGTCCCGTTTGTGACGCAGAACACCGCACCGGAAGGCGCGGCGCTCAACATGAACTTCATGTACGGCAACAGCGCGCTGCTGCTGTACGCTCCCTCCGCTCCCGGATTGCTCACTCCGAGTGCTGGCTACACGTTCTCGTGGCAGGGCTACCTGAACGGACAGGCCGACATCGCCGTGTACAAATTCTGGATGCAGGAGAAGAAGGCCGACCGCGTTGAAGGTGAAATGGCCTTCGACATGAAGGTCATTGGCTCCGACCTCGGCGTGTTTTTCACGAACTGCGTCGTCTAGTAGAGAATTATCCCTGGAGAGGCGAGTGGTGGCGCCTCTCCAGGGTTCTCTTCCAACCACCGATAGCAACCAGTAGGAGCCACAAGTGTCGGACGAGGAAACCCAGGAGGACGAAAAGCCTCAGATTCGCTTTATCGCGCAGCACCGTCTGCTAGTGGGTAAGAAGGACGGCCGTGGCCGGGAGTGGTTCGTCAGCGGTATCTCCAAGAGGGGCATCTAACGCAAATTGCAGTAGTCCCGCGAGGGCGCGGACGCCCACGAAAGGGTGAGTAATCATGTCTAAAGGCGGGGATCAGCTTTCTGCCGGTGCAGTATGGGCCGGTGACTACAGAACAAAATACGGACAGGTCGTCAAGGCGGTCACGTTCCCGATTGCGCGCAGCACGGCTCCCGGCACTGTGTTGGGCCAGCTTCCCGCTGGCGCGACGATCTTGCGGGCATCTTTTGTCGGCCAGACGGGATCGAACGCTGGTACGAGTGCGGTCATCAGTGCGGGCTACCAGGGTGGAACTGGAACCGAACTAATTAACGCCGCAAGCGTCCTCGGGGCAGCCGGCGTGGGCGTCCACGATGGAACTCCGGGTGTCGCAAACCTGGCGGCAACGCAGCAGGTGACTGGCGGCTACACGGAGAGTGGCACCGCATCCACGGCTGGTGGCCCCTGGAACGTCGTAATCGAATTCGTCACGAACGTCTAAGGTCGCCGCATGACCTGGACATACCTTGTCCCGCGCAATAGCGCCATCGTCGGCACTCCAACAGCTACCTCGTTCTCGGTAACGCCGGGAACGGGGAAGTTGTTTATTCCCGGCGATGCGGTTGTGTCGAACCAAGAGTGCAGCATCCTCACGGTGGTGGGAGACGTTATCGCGCTCACCAAGCCGCTCCCCTTCGTCCCCGCAGTGAACGACGAGGTGACGCAAGCGGTGCTGGACGACAAGGACAAGGTGAGACTCTTCTCGGGCGACACGG
>JAIVJG010000138.1 GCA_020200155.1 Acidobacteriota bacterium
CGTCAGAACCGCCTGCGGTAGCGGGCGGGTCTGCTCACCACGTCAGAACCGCCTGCGGTAGCGGGCGGTTCTGACAGGAAATGCTCCCCGCATACCGCTTATAATCGCGATTTTGAGGCTTAGACTTGCAAGTCTAAAGCTTTCCAACGCGATTCAAAGGCTTTCCATCGCGATAGAAAAGCTTATTTTTACGATTTTAAAGCTTTCCTTTGCGATTCATAAGCTTAAAATTGTGATGGAAAAGCTTTCTTTCGCGATGGAAAGGCTTTCTTTCGCGAGTCAAAAGCTTAAAATCACGGGTGAAAAGCCTGAAATTGTGATTCCGGAGGGGAAAATTGTGAATCAGGAACAGAAAATGGCGATTTTACGGCGGAAACGTCCCGCTTTCCTGTTGTCTGCTCCATCTTTCGCCGTCTGCCTACTGCTTTCCGCCTTCGGCCTGCTCCCGTTCCACGCCGCCGCCCAGGCGAAACAGGATGTGCAGGCGACGCTTCTGGAAAGCGGGCAGGGGTCAAAGCTCGCGGCGACGCAGGCGAAAAGCGCGCCCGCCGAACTCAAGCTCGTCTCCTATAATATGCGCTGGCGCGGCGGCGAGGAGTTGCAGCAACTCATCAGGCTCCTGCGCGAAGACAAGGAGATCGGCGGGGCGTCCGTCATCTGTTTGCAGGAAGCCGACCGCAATAAGGCGCGCACCGGGAACGTCAACACGGCGCGCGTGATGGCCGAATCGCTGGGGATGTATTACGCGTGGGCCGCGCCGCCGCAAGGCGCGGACAGCGAAGAGGAAGAGACGGGCGTGGCGATTCTCAGCCAGTATAAATTGACGGAGGTGGAAAGAATCGTGCTGCCGAACGAGGGGCCGAAGGGGCGTCGCCGCGTCGCGTTGGGCGCGACCGCGCAAATCGGCGACACGCCCGTCCGCGTCTATTCCGTGCACGCCGAGACGCGCATGACGGTGGAGCGAAAGGTCGAACACTGGCGCGGCGTGCTCGAAGACCTCAAACGCTACCCGAAGATTGAACGCGTCGTCGTGCTCGGAGACTTCAACACGCTCAAGGCGAAGGAAGTGAAGGCGGCGCGACAATTGTTCGCAGGGGCCGGCTTCACAACCCCTTTCCCCGACGAGCGCGCGACGTGGCGCACCTTCATCGTCGAACTGAAGCTCGACTGGATGTGGCTGCGAGGATTGAAACCCGTCGCTTACGGCGTGGACGAGCAAGTCGAGATGTCCGACCACTGGCCTCTGTGGGCGAGAGTGAAACTGGAAAACTCGAAGTGAAGCAGCCGGCGACTTCGTACCTCGATTTATAGTGGTCGGCGATTGGATGTGACCTCTTGTCAGAACCGCCTGCGGTAGCGGGCGGGTCGTGCATGGTGAGCAGGCCCGCCCGCTACCGCAGGCGGTTCTGACAAAGCTACAGAATCGCTTTAGTGGACGTGAACCTCGACGTGATTCTCTTCGAGCGCGTTACCCGTCGCGCGCTGCAAATCCGCAATCGCTTTGTTCAATTCCGTCTGCGCGCGTAGTTCGTTGCCGCGCGCTGTGGCGAGGGCCGTCTGGCGTTCGAGCACGAGGAAGACCGTTGACTGCCCTGCGTCGAGCTTGCGCTGCTCGCTTGCATACTGCTGCTCGGAGGCCGTGCGCGCAGCGGCGGCTGAACGCAGGCGCGATTCGGCGGTCTTGACGAGTTGGAGCGAGTTGCGCACGTCCACCTGTATCAACTGTTCGAGTTGCTCGCGCTGCGCGTGGATGCGCTCGCGGTCAACGAGCGAGCGACCGAGTTGCGCCTGCGCCGTGCGGTTGCGGATGGGGATTTGCACGCTGACGCCGACGCGAAAGTTCGTGAAGCGGTTGGCCGCGAGGTTCGCGAGCGACTGGCCGTAGCCGCCGACGAGCACTTCCGGGATGGTTCCCTGCTGCGGCGCGGGCAGCGGCGACAGGCCGGCGAGGGTTGAAAGCTGGTTGATGCGGTCGCGCAGTTGCGCGTTCGAGGCCGTCAGGGGGTTCGCGCCCGAAGTGGAGTTGAGAGAACCGGCGAGTCCGACGAGACCGTAAGAGCCGACGAGGTCAACCTGCGACTTCGTCTGCTCGCGCGCGAAGCGCTGCTCGATCTCGTTGATGGCGAGCGACACGTCCGACGTTTGAATCTCCGGGCGGCTCTTGAGCGCAGAGGCCAACGCGCTCGGCAAGTCCACGTTCGGTGTCTGCAAGTCCACGGGGTCGGTCGGGACGATGGCGAGATTCCAGAGTGGCGACTCGCGATTCTCTGCGATCAGATTCTTGAGGGAGTTCTCTGCGCGGCCCACGTCGTCGAGCGCGGAATACACGCTCTGCTCGAAGCCGGAGATTTGCGCCTCCGCCGCGACCACGTCAATCGGCGCGAGCAGTCCTTCTTTGACGAGCCGGCGGTTGTGCTCAAGCTGCGCGCGTGCGTCCGCCACTGCGTCGCGCTGAATCTTGAGGTTGCGTAAGGTGAAAAC
>JAIVJG010000228.1 GCA_020200155.1 Acidobacteriota bacterium
CCGCGCAGCAGGTCTGGGTGGCGGAAATATGTGTTAGCCGAGAGGTATGCGCCGAGGCTCGCACCCGTCACCAACGGGCGCTGCCCGTCGCCTGCGTCCTGCCCGATCAGAGGCAAGACCTCGCCCGTGATGTAGTTGTCATAACGCGTCAGCAATTCAGCCTTGACGTGCGGCGTGGCCTGCTCGTTCAGCAGGCTGTAACGATTGACGCTGTTGATCGAGTAGGCGCGCACGCGGCCCGCCTCGATGAGGTGCTGAATTGATTCGATTAGATGAAATCTCTCGTACTCCAGGAAATCCGCGGCGGCGGTCGGGAACATCAGCAGCGGATAGCCCGCGTGCCCGTAAGCAACCAGCGGCATCTCCATTCCCAGACTCGGACTGTACCAAGAGGTTATGCGACGCTCCATAAGCAGGACACCTCCACGAGAACGCACCAAGCGATAAATTCAGAACATAATTTGTTTGCAGTTACGGCGCAAGATAATCTCTCAACTCCCCCTCCCGCGCAAGCCGGCATACTCCGCCATTGCACTATCATCCCTCCCCGCTCCACGGTCAGACGCTCTCTTTTTGCCACTGTTTGGCTCTCACCGACGGTGAATCACACTTCCTCGCCCCCTCGCTTGACGCCTCCACACGCGCTCTGCTATAAAATCCACCTCGCGTCGTGCCGTACTCAAATTGCCGCCACGCCCGACGACATAATTTTCCGCAGTAGCTCAATGGCAGAGCATTCGGCTGTTAACCGAAGGGTTGTAGGTTCGAGTCCTACCTGCGGAGCCACTTCTTACAACGAAACCCGCATGAACATTGACGTTCGTGCGGGTTTCTTGCTTTCGAGTCCAGAAAGCGTCCAAAATCTTCCGCCTGTTAAGTACATCGCAGTGCCATCCATTTGACCCTGCCGTAGAAATCGCTACTCTGCGTGTGGAGGTGAATATGACGAAATACATTTCAGTTAACGAGCTCGCAGAGCGATGGGGGATATCCCCGTCGGCCATTTATATGTGTAGGGGTGGCACTGATCGGCTGAAGCGCATTCGCTTCGGCAAGTCCGTCAGGTTCTTGCTATCAGAGGTCGAGGTGCTCGAAGCGGAGAAGGCTAGGAAGGCTAAAAAGGCTGCGTAGGGCTGATGCCGTCGCTTTCTGTGGCTACTGTGCGGGCATGGATAATCAACTACCCACATTCCTAGACTGCGAGGCGTCGTCGCTCTCGCAGATCAGCTACCCGATCGAAATCGGGTTCAGCTTACCAGATGGCACAGTGCGGGCGTATCTGATTCGGCCCGAGTGGGACTGGAGCGACTGGGACTTCAATGCGGAGTCGGTTCATGGACTGAGCCGCGAGGAGATCATGGCGCACGGACTTCCCGCCGATCATGTCGCTCGTCTGTTGAACGACGCGCTGGGCGGCAGGGTGGCGTATTCCGACGCCCCGGAGTTCGACGGCTTCTGGTTGGAGCGCTTATACGAAGCGTCCGGCGTGGAGATGGAATTCCAACTCGCGCACTTCGATTCGCTCTTCCCTGACCTAACCCCTGAGCGCATCGCCGCGAAGTCGGAACTGGCGCGCTACGGCACGCCTGGCCGCCAGCACCGCGCGGCGCACGACGTGAAGTTCCTTCAGGAGCTATACAAGCTGCTACGTGCAGATCACCCTTGAGCAACAGGCATCAATCACAACATCGCGGGCGGCACCTGTTACAGGTTGCCGCTCGTGTCATTCCCTACTACGTTCGCGCGCACGGATAGGGATCGAACGACTGCTTCCAGACGGAACTATTTGGAGACAGCGATGGGGATCATGATACGGGATTGGACGATGAGTGAACGGATGGACATGCGGGCCAGGGAGCGGCTACCGCAACGTCAGTTCGAAGTGCTCTGCACAATTTGCCATCAGTGTAGCGAACGGCAGTCCAACCCATGGAAGAGATCGACAGAACACACGCTCCAAGTAGCCTCTCGGGAGGCCAGCTTCATAGAATCTTGCGGCGGGTTTATTTGGTATAGTGGGTGGAAGTTTCTATCGAAGGCTTCGTCGGGCACAGTTTCTTTTGCGCTTATATCCTTCGGCCCTTTAATAAGTATAATAGCTTGACTTGGACACTTGTATCGAGGTAACTAATGTTTACCATGCGCCCTATCGGGGTGATTAAATCGCCTTACGCCGACACCGCGCAAATCCCCAAAGGCTCCGGCGCACAGCATACGGCCGAGGGCGTGCTGGAAATACTGCCCGAGTTCGTGCCGGGGCTAACCGACATTGAAGGCTTCTCTCACCTGTTCGTCATCTGGGTCTTCGACCGGGCTGGAAAGTGCGAACTAATCGGACATCCTCCGACCGACGACCGCCCGCACGGCGTGTTCGCGACGAGGTCGTCGCGCCGTCCGAACCCGATTGGATTGACTGTCGTGCGACTGCTTGATCGCGACGGAACACGCCTGCGCGTATGCGGCGTCGATATGCTGGATGGCACTCCGATTCTCGACATTAAACCGTACCTCTCAGGCGTGCCGGAGGATGAGTTGTGCCGCGGGTGGCTGGCTGAAGCCGAGGCGCGCATCGCAGGGTGAAGCACATAGGTCAGGCTCCAAGACGCGGCCTTGTTTCGCTTGCAAGTCAGCGCAGCGCCTCCAGTAATGCAATCGAAGAATTCACGAGCTTAATCCGTCTGAGGTGATAATGCGCCACAGGGCCGATCATCGTTACAAATTTTTCGCGACATCCCTCGGGCTGTCGCTGTGCCTCGTCCTGTTCGCGTGTTGCACGGGCAGGCGAACCGGCACGGCACATGAACTGGTCATCGGCGCGCGGGCAGACGACTACATCATCGAACCGCTTAAGTCGAAGCTCGGCATGTACCCGCTCAATGTCCAGATATGTGAGCCGCTGGTGCGTATCAACTCCGACTACGAGATCGAGCCGCTGCTGGCCACGGCTTGGGAGCAGCGCGGCGACACATGGCGCTTCTTTCTCCGACCGGGCGTCGTCTTTTCTGACGGCCAGCCGTTCACGAGTGCGGCGGTCAAGTACACCTTCGACCGATTGGTGCGGGGCGACCGCGCAGGCACTTATCAGCACGTCTATCTGGACGAGAATTCCGTCCGGGTGGTGGACGACCTGACGGTGGACATCACGCCAGCGCGCCCGAATGAGCGCCTGCTCGAACAGATCGGGCACGCGAACTACGGCATCGTCGCCCCCGGCAACGAGCCGGCCAACGCGCCCGTCGGCACCGGCCCGTTCAAGCTCACCGAGTACCGGCGCGGCGAGTTGATCGCGGTCGAGCGCAATGAGCGGTACTGGGGGGGGCGTGCGCCGCTCGACCGGCTAACCTTTCGCTTTCTGCCCGACGACACGACGCGCGTCCTGGCCCTGCAAGCGGGCGAGGTCGGCATGATTCTCGACGCGCCGCGCGAGCAGGCCGCCGCGTTGCGCACGCAGGCGGGCATGCGCGTGGTGGAAGCGCCCGTGGGTCGCGTGGCGTCCATCTTTCTCAACGTACACGGCAACGCTCCCCACGACCTGCTGGCAAACAAAAACGTGCGACGGGCGCTGGCGCTGGCGATTAATCGGCGCGCGTTGATCGAGCAAGTATGGGAAGGCAACGGTGAGCTGGTCGCGGCAATCGGCCCGCGCGCAATGCTCGGCACGCACGACGCGCTCATCGTGGGTTTCGCTTACGACCCGCAGGAGGCCGCGCGCCTGCTCACGCAGGCGGGGTGGACGCCCGGCGCGGACGGCGTGCGTGTGCAGGGCGGGCGGCGGCTGAGTTTGACGCTGATCGGGTGGACAGAATTCGACACCGCGACGCTGGAGTTCGTGCAGGCGCAACTCGCAAGCATCGGCGTCGAACTGCGGCTCGCGAAGTCGCCCGACACAGCTTCGTACCAGGCACGCCTCGAAGCGGGCGAATTCGATCTTGATCTCGAAGGCCCCAATCAGAACGATGCCAACCCGATGTTTCTGCCCCCGCTGCGATTCTATTCAAAATCATCCGGCAAGACAATCCGCTACTTCGCGCCCGGCGGTCGCTTCGACGAGATCATCGAAGCTGGTCTCGCGGCGACCACGCGGGATGAAGTGATGCGCCGCTCGGCTGAAGCACAACGCCTGCTGACGGACGAAGAAGTGATCGTCATCCCGCTCGCCGGGCTGAAACGCATCTATGCGCTTCGCGCCGACGTGCAGGGCTTCATTCCTCACCCGTCGCTATTGAATCAGCGTTGGGATACGATCTCCTTCGAGCGATGAAACGCTATCTACTCATTCGCATCCTTTCGCTCATCCCGCTCTGGCTCGGCATCTCCGTGCTCGCTTTCGCGCTAAGCAATCTCGCACCGGGCGATCCGGCAACCGTACTTGCCCACCGCCTCTCGGACGCGCCGCCGACCGAAGAGCAGATCGCGGCCATCCGCGGCCAATACCAGCTTGATGCGCCCCTGCCGGTGCGCTACGCGCGTTGGCTCGGCGCAGCGGTACGGGGCGATCTCGGCCGCTCGTACCGCACCAAGGAGCCGGTACTCAAAGAACTGGCCGCGCGCTTTCCGGCGACGCTTCAGATCGCACTCGGCGCGCTCGCCATCGCGCTCGTCATCGCCCTGCCGCTCGGCGTGCTCGCGGCGGTGCGGCGCGGCACATGGCTCGATCATACGGCGCGTGTCGGCGCGCTGTTGGGCGCGTCGGTGCCTAGCTACTGGCTCGGCTACCTGCTGATCCTTGTCTTCGCTCTTGGTGCGGGCTGGCTGCCGGTGGCCGGGCGCGACGGGGCGGGCGCGGCGGTGTTGCCCGCTTTGACGCTCGGTCTCGGCGCGGCGGCGACGCTCGCGCGCCTGACGCGCGCGAGCCTGCTCGAAGTGCTCGGCGAAGACTTCATCCGCACGGCGCGGGCGAAAGGACTCGACGAGTGGGCCGTCGTCTGGCGGCACGCGCTGAAGGGCGCGCTGATCCCCGTGCTGACCGTTACAGTCATCGCCTACGGTCATCTGCTGGGCGGCGCGGTGATTGTGGAAGGCATCTTTGCGTGGCCCGGTGTCGGCAACCTGCTGGTGAATTCGATCTACGATCGTGATTATCCGATGATTCAGGGCTTCGTGCTCTTTATGGGAATGATCTTCACCGTGCTCAATCTGGTCGCCGATCTCTCCTACCTGTGGATCGATCCGCGCATCCGCCTCGCACATGAGAGGCGGGCGCGCACATGAGCGGCAAGCGTGAGGATTTAACGAACGTGCGGGCGCGCGACTCGTTCGTTGCGGCGGGCCACGGGACGGTGTCAGCCCGGTGGCCCGCCGTCAGTGGGAGGGGTGTGCTTCGTCGCCTGAAGCGCGACCGGGCGGCGCTCGCGGGTCTTGTGGTCATCATGCTGCTCGTGGCGCTGGCGCTCGCCGCGCCGCTCGTGGCCCCGCACGACCCGGCAGCACAGCACTCTTCCGAACGACTCGCGTCACCCACCCTCACGTTCCCGCTCGGCACGGATAATCTCGGACGGTGCTTGCTGAGCCGACTGCTTTACGGGGCCCGTCTCTCGCTGGCGTCTGCGGGGGCGGCGTCTTTGCTGGTGTTAGTTATCGGCGTCGGTATGGGGGCGTTGGCAGGCTATGCCGGTGGCTGGGTGGATATCGTGATCATGCGCGTGGTGGACTTGCTGCTCGCCTTTCCGCTGCTCATCCTGGCGTTGGCGATCACGGGTTTCATCGGCGTCGGCATGGGCAGCGTCTTGGTCGGAGTGGTGAGCGTGTGGTGGGCGTCTTACGCGCGCGTCGTGCGCGGGCTGGTGCTCTCGCTGCGCGCACGCCCCTTCGTCGAGGCGGCGTGGGCTGTGGGTACTGGGCCCGCGCGTATCGTCATTCGCCACGTGCTGCCGAACGTGGTGTCGCCTGTCATCGTGCTCGCGACGTTGGAGATGGGGAGCCTCTTGCTGGTCATCTCCGGACTCAACTTTCTCGGTCTCGGCGTGCAGCCGCCGACGCCGGAATGGGGCGCGATGCTCAACGACGGGCGACCCTTCCTGCGCAGCGCGCCGCAACTGCTGATCTATCCGGGATTGGCGATCAGCCTCGCCGTCATGGCGTGCAACCTGCTCGGTGATGGACTGCGGGACGCGCTCGATCCACGTTTGTAGTAGCCGGAACCCTTGGTCACTTGCGCGCGGCAAACCGCGAGAGTGCGAAGAGGCTTTTACGCACATTCGCGCCATCTTTCGTCAGCCTGTATTCGACGCGCGGCGGTATTTCTGCAAACGTCCGGCGACGGATGAGACCCGCGCCTTCAAGCTCGGCGAGCCTGATGGTGAGCGTTGACGAGATCATGTCGTCCATCTCACTTCTGAGATCGCCGAAGCGTATCTGCTCGCGCTCGCCGATCAGAAAGAGCAATCTCAATGCGTACTTGCGCCCGATGATCTGCACCAGCCCGGTCGCGGAGCAGATGCACTCTCCCCCGTCCGCAGCGCGGTCTATGCAACCACACGCATTCTCTTCGGGCACAGTTAAAATAGGCAGTCCCATCCTTAAGAATCCCGGCTGTCAAAAAACCTTGCACATGATTCGGCGTCGTATCAATTCAAATGATTACCCTGCAAGATGTTATTTGAGATTATATTAAGGAACATGAAGAATGGAAATGTGCTTACCTTCGCGCTGCTCCTGCTCGTCTCCGGGCACTCCGCTGCTGTGGGGCAGGTCAGCAGTCCTGTTTACGGTGGCAGCGTCGTCGTCGCGGTCTCCGCCGATCCCGGCGGATTGAACCCCGCCATTACGACACAGGGCGGCGTCCAACAAGTCTGCGGCTCGATCTTCAGCGGACTCGTCGCCCACGACTTTCAACTGAACCCGGTGCCCGACCTCGCCGAGAGTTGGGAGGTCTCGCCCGACGGGCGGACTTACACTTTTCACCTCACGCCCGCCGCCACGTTTCACGACGGCGTGCCTGTTACATCGGAAGACGTGCGTTTCACGTTCGAGCAACTGTTACTGAAATACCACTCGCGCACGCGCAGTTCTATCGGCGACAACCTGCGCCGAATAGAGACGCCCGACCCGCACACCGTCGTCTTCGAGTTCGACCGGCCCTACGCCGCTTTCCTGCAACTCGTCGACGTAACCAACGCGCCCGTCATGCCGAAGCACTTGTACGAAGGCAGAGACCCGCTCACGAACCCGCACAATACGAATCCAGTCGGCACGGGGCCGTTCAAGTTTCAGGAATGGCTGAAGGGCGATCACCTCACGCTCGCGCGCAACGAACGATACTTCAAACAGGGCAAACCCTATCTGGATCGCATCGTTTATAAAGTCATTCCGAGCGGCGCGCTGGCAACCATCGCGTTCGAGCGTGGCGAGGTGGATTATCTGTTGGGCGCGTCGCCGCTCGACTTGGCGCGGCTGAAAGACACGCCCGGCGTCGTCGTCACCGACAAAGGCCGCGAAGGTTATGCGACGGTCGAGACGCTCGTCCCGAACCTTACACGCGCGCCGCTTTTTGACCTGCGTGTCAGGCGCGCGATGGCGCACGCGATTGATAAAGACTTTCTCGTCGCTAAACTTTTGTTCGGGCAGGGCGTCGCCGCCACAGGGCCGGTCTCGCATAGTCTCGGCTGGGCGTACAACCCGAACGTGGAAAGGTACGAGCACAACGTCGCGCTCGCCAACCGGATGCTCGACGAAGCCGGCTACGGGCGCGGCGCAGACGGTGTGCGGTTTCACTTGAAGTTCGTCCACGCTGCTTCTTACGCGAAGGTGGCCGAGGCGCTGCGCGATCAGTTGCGCGAAGCGGGCATCACAGTTGACCTGCAACAGATGGAGTTCGCGGCGGCGGTTGACGCCGTCTATGTCAAGAAGGATTTCGATCTGGGCTTCGCCTCTTTCGAGAACGGCCCCGACCCGGACATCGGCGTCAAGCGCACGCTCGTCTCCTCAAACATCGGCCCGATCCCGTTCTCCAACGGCGCGGGCTACCGCAACGCGCGCGTGGACGAATTGTTCGTGCTCGCGGCGTCAGAGTTGGACAGACAAAAGCGTATCGCCTTCTACTTCGAGGCGCAGGACATCGCTGTCCGCGACCTGCCCTACTTCTGGCTGTATGAGTCGAACTCCGGCGCGGTTTACAGTGCCGGGTTGCAGGGGATGTACACTTGGAGCGCGAAGTCGAATGCATACTTCGCGCAGGATGCGTGGTGGTCTGACGGCGGGCGTTCGCCTCTGACCGCCGCCGGTGCGTCTACGCGCCGCAAACTCTATCTGTTCGT
>JAIVJG010000004.1 GCA_020200155.1 Acidobacteriota bacterium
CGCAAATCCGTGCGCCCGAATTTTTCGAGGTAGTAACGCACCGCGCCCGGCGTCTCGTGCGCGATGGTCGCGCCCGCCGGCGCGTGTTCGCAGACGTACTTGACGGCCTCGCGCAAACCGTCGTCGTAGAACTCGTCGTGCGGGAAGAAGTAGCCCGCGCGCGCAGGGGCCAGCGCGTTCGTGTAGAGGGCGTAGTGCGGCATGCCGCTGAAAGCCGCCCACGCGGGCGCGGCGACGAAGACGAGCGCCACCGCCGCGCCGGCGAGAGACGAGGCGTAAGGAAGTTTCGCGCCACCCCGTCCGGCAAGCGAGATCATCCAGCGCGCGAGCGCGGCGATGCCGACCGCAGAAATCATGTACACGAAGGGCATCAGGGAGAGCGTGTACCGCAGCCACTTCGCACCGGCCAGCGAGTAAGGCGCGATCCAGAGGATGAACATCATCAGCAGGAAGGCGGGCCCCGGCTCTCTCCAACGCCGCGCCAGCAACACCAGACCGGCCATGAGCGCGAAGAGCAGCGGGAGCGGCGTCTTGACGAGCAGGAACAGCAGGTAGAAGTAGACGGGAGTCGCGCCGAAGGGTGACTTCGACATCACGTTGTCGTAGAGTCGTTCGCCGATCAGGTAGCCGTGATGCGTCAGTAGTTGCTCGTTCGAGTAGGCGTTCAGGTATGCCCACGTCTGCGGGAAGAGGACAGCCGGGTTAGCCAGCAGGAAAGTGGCGAGCACGACCGCGTAAAAAACGGGAGGAGTGCTGCCGCGCGGCTCGCCCGGCTCACGCTCGCGCATGCGCGCGAAGTGGTGGTAGAGCATGTTGAGGCCGAAGTAATGCGGGAAGTATTTCGAGGCGAACATCAGTCCGAACGACGCGCCGCTCAGCATGTAGTTCCGACGCTTGCCGCCCGTGTCGAACCCGCTCGTCTGCTTGGCGCGCATGTAGAAGTAAAAGGCGAAGAGCATGAAGAAGACGAGCAGCGTGTCTTCCTTCGCGATGCGGTTGTAGGTGATGGCGTTGATGCCTGTGGCCCAGAGCGCCGCCGCCAGTAGAGCCGTGCGCCGGTCGAAGAACGTCACGGTCAGGAGAAAAATCGGAAAGACCGTCAGCGCGCCGAAGACGACGTTGGGAAAGCGTAGCGCCGCTTCGTCGCTAATCTGGCTGCCGACGGAAGCGTGCTCGTTCCACGCCCGCGCCGCCCCCATCGAGACGAAGATCAGCGTCTTCATCACCATCGGATGCTCGGCGTTCTGCGTGATGTCGCCACGCGCGTAGGCGCGCACGGCCTCGACCTTGTTGACTTCGTCCTCGGCCAGCCCGACCTCGCTGATGCCGCCGGCGCGCAGGCCGAAGCCGACCACGGCGAGCAGCACGAGCAACGCCACCGCATAATGCTCAAGCGCTCCGGCGAGGCCACGCCCGCCCGCCCGCGCGTCCAGCGCAATCGCCTCCACGCTCCCCGAATCTAATTCGATTAATCGTCCCAACTAAAAAACCCCGTAATGAAAGGACGGGAGCGGAAGGATGAAGTAGTAATTCAAATCCGAAGTTCTTTTATCCTTCAACCTCGCGCCTTCATCCTTCGACCAACTCTTGTTCTTTCGTCTGACTGCGCAGCACGCCGAGCATGTGAAAACTGCTTTCGAGCATCAGAAGCGGCACGAAGCGTGCGCCGTTGCGCGCGTAGAAGCCGTAGATGCGGTCTTCCAACGCAATCGCCGCCTCGCGTTTCGACGCCAGCCTGCGCCGCCCGACGCCGCGCGCGAGCATGAATTCCAACACGCCGCTCAGAAATCTCCATTGCCTGTGCACGGCGAAAGCGGCGGGCACAATCGCGACAAGGACGCCTGCGATAATCCCCATGCTCGACCAGCGCAGACCCTTCGGCAGAGGAAAACTCAACAGCAGCGCCGACGCGCCGCTGAAGATGAAGAGGCAGACCGAGAGCATGTAGAAAAGATTCTCGACCGCGATGGCGGAGAGTCCGGCGACGAGCGGCACGCGGTCTCGCACCAGCGCCGCCTTCGTCGGTTCGCTGACGACGATGCCGAGTGGCACGATGTTCCCCACCGTGTCGCCGATCAGGTACGCCTTGAAAGCATCCCAAAAGCCGAGGCGGTGCGGCTCCTCGAAGCAGAGCGTCCACGCGTAAGCGCGCACGACGAACCGCAGGCCGGCGAGGGCGATGATGAGCAGAAAGCCCGCGCCGATTTTCGAGATGTTGTGCCGGATGTCGCCGGGGCCTGCGCGCCACACGAAGTATGCGAACAGCAGCACGCCGAGCACGGCGAAGATTATCCCTGCAGGCGCAAGTCTGCGTGAGGCGCTCTTCGGCTTAACGTTTTGACTCATTCCGCTGCGCGAGAGACTATCGCTCAACTCTCCCCTTTTAATCGTTTTTGAGACGCGATGGATTTCAGCTTACGTCACAGAGCCATTAGTCTCAACCTGCCACTGCCGTTTCAGCGACCACGGACATCAAGTCTGCATTTCATCCGGGCCGCGCGCGACGCGCCGAACACACATCGCAACTCGCGCGCCACGCTTTGACTGGCAGACAAACGCCCCTCGTTGCAGATGAAAATACGGCTGCGACTGCGTTTCAGATGCCGGATAAGTATGACAGTTGATACTTGTCGCCGTGTCGTCGCCCCGCGCCCGGTTCCGTCTCTAATCTCGTCGCCCGTCGTCCGTCGCATGTCACTGCTTTTGGGCAGTTGACCGGAGGCGCTCCTGTGAGCGATGCTACGGCGCAGCGCCTAATAATCTTAAATCTTGCGAGTCAAACAGCCATGAGTAAAGCAGTACAGGAAACTTTGAGCGGCAGCCCTCTGACCGTCTACTCCGAAGACGAAGACATGTTTCGCGCCTCGGTGCGCGAGTTCGCCGAGGGCGAAATCCGTCCGCGCGTCGAGGAGATGGACGAGCACGCGAAGATGGCTCCCGAAATCATCAAGCACCTCTTTGAACTTGGCCTGATGGGTGTCGAGACGCCGGAGGAGTACGGCGGCGCTGGCGCGTCGTTCTTCACGGCGATTATCGGCGTCGAAGAGCTTTCGCGCGTTGATCCTTCGGTCGGCGTTTTGATGGACGTGCAGAACACGCTCGTCAACAACGCCTTCATCCGCTGGGGCAACACGGAGCAGAAGAAAAAATATCTCCCGCGTCTGTCCTCCGACACCATCGGCGCATACGCGCTCTCGGAAGCCGGTTCAGGCTCCGACGCCTTCGCGATGCAGACGCGCGCCGTGGATCGCGGCGATCACTTCGAGTTGACGGGGCAGAAACTCTGGATTACCAACGGCAACGAGGCAGGCATCTTCGTCGTCTTTGCCAACGCCAAACCGGAAGACGGCTACAAAGGCATCACGGCCTTCATCGTCGAGAAAAATTTCGAGGGCTTCGCTGTCGGCAAGAAAGAAAACAAGCTCGGCATCCGCGCTTCTTCAACCACCGAAATCATTCTCGACGGCTGCCGCGTGCCGAAAGAAAACGTGCTCGGCGAATTCGGCAAGGGCTACAAAATCTCGATTGAGACTCTCAACGAAGGACGCATCGGCATCGGCGCGCAGATGATCGGCCTCGCGCGCGGCGCGTTCGAGGCGGCGCTTCGCTACACGGGCGAGCGAGCGCAGTTCGGCAAGCCGATCAACCAGTTTCAGGGCGTGCAGTTTCAACTCGCCGAGATGGCGATTGACATCGAGGCCGCACGCCTGCTCGTCTATAACGCCGCGCGGCTGAAAGACGCAGGCCTGCCTTTCGTCAAAGAGGCGGCGATGGCGAAACTCACTTCTTCGCGCGTCGCCGAGCGCGTCGCATCCGTCGCGATTGAACTCTACGGCGGCTACGGCTTCGTCAAAGATTATCCGGTCGAAAAATACTGGCGCGACTCGAAGATCGGCGCGATCTACGAGGGCACTTCAAACATGCAGTTGCAGACCATCGCCAAGCTGCTGATTGATAACCGGCAGCCGAAAGCGCAGTAAACAAGTATGACAGCGTCGCGCATAGATTTTTTTCGCATGATGTTGGAGAGCGACCCCGACAACACGGCGGTCATGTTCGGGCTAGCGAAGGAGTATGAGAAGGCCGGGCGCTACGATGAAGTGATTGAATCGCTCACCGAGTATCTCCTGCGCGCCGACGACGAGGGCAACGCCTACGGCATGATGGCCGACGCCTACGTCAAAATCGGCAACCGCGACGCCGCGCGCAGGGCTTACGAGCGCGGCATCGAAGTCGCCACGGCGCACGGCCACCCTTCGATGGCTGAGGATTATCGGGTGACGCTTGAGACGGAGTTTGAGGATTGACGGGTATGGAAGAACTCATCTTTCTTGTCAATGAGGCGACGGAAGGCGGCTACATCGCGCGTGCACTGGGTGAATCAATTTTTACAGAGGCCGACGATCTGGATGGCTTGCGCGAGATGATTCGAGACGCTGTGCGCTGTCACTTCGATGAAGGACAAGGGCCTCGTGTAATCCGTCTTCACTATGTGCGCGAAGAAGTGTTCGTCGCATGAGACTGCCACGAGACGTGTCGGGAAGCGATCTCGCCAAAGCCCTTAAGGCGCTCGGCTATGAAGTCACACGTCAGGCCGGCAAGTCACCTGCGTTTGACTTCGACGTTAACGGCGAACACCACGTTACAATACCGAGGCACAACCCCTTACGCATCGGCACGCTTGCCGCTATTCTGGATGAGATAGCAATGCACTTCGGAATTAGCCGGGACGACTTATTGATGAAGCTTAACATTTGATTTTATGAGGCAGGAGAAATAGCAATCATGGCGACCGAAGTTAAGGCGCGCGAATATCGAGGCTTGAGCCGCGTGGAGATGATTTCGATTTACCGGACGATGTTTCTCTCACGTCGTCTCGACGACAAGGAGATTCAACTCAAGGGGCAGAATAAAATCTTCTTTCAGATATCGGGCGCGGGGCACGAGGCCGTGCTCGTCGCGGCGGCGCTGGCGTTGAGGCCGGGCTACGACTGGTTTTACCCTTACTACCGCGACCGCGCACTCTGCCTGCAACTTGGCATGACGCCGCTCGAACAACTCCTGTCAGCGGTCGGCGCTGCCGCAGACCCGAACTCGCACGGTCGGATGATGCCTTCGCACTGGGGACATAAAAAACTCAACATCGTCTCGCAGTCTTCGCCGACGGGCACGCAGTTTCTACAGGCCGTCGGGTGCGCCGAGGCTGGCTATCGCGCTTCCCTGCTCGACGAATTGAAAGAGAAAGTGGAAGGATTCAAGGGCGACGAAGTCGTCTACGTTTCGGCGGGCGACGGGACGACGAGCGAGGGTGAGTTCTGGGAGTCTTTGAACACGGCGAGTAATTTGAAACTGCCCGTCGTCTTCCTCATCGAAGACAACGGCTATGCCATCAGCGTCCCCGTCGAGGTGCAGACGGCGGGCGGCGACATCTCGAAACTCGTCTCCGGCTTCCCGGATTTGCTTATACTGAAGTGCGACGGCACAGACCCCGTCGAATCTCTTGAGACGATGCGGCGCGCGGTTCAATACTGCCGCGAGCGCAAAGGCCCGGCGCTCGTCCACGCGAAGGTCATACGCCCTTACTCGCATTCGCTCTCGGACGACGAGAAACTGTACCGCCCCGACGAGGAGCGTGCCTCCGACGCAGAGCGCGACCCCGTCAAGCGTTTCGGCGCGCTGCTCGTCGCGGAAGGCTTCGCGACGCAGGAAGAATTGCAGCAAATCAAGGACGAAATCGAGAAAGAGGTGAGCGAGGCGACCGACTTCGCGCTCGCCAGCCCGCAGCCCGCGCCGCAGACGGCCACCGATTTCATTTACTCCCCGGACGTTGACCCCACGTCGAAGGAGTTCGACACGGAAGAGGGCGCGGAAGTTTCCGGCAACGCGGGCACGATGGTGGACAACATCAACCGCTGCCTGCACGAAGAGATGGCACGCGACGCGCGTATCATCGTCTTCGGCCAGGACGTAGCCGACGTTTCGCGCGAGGAGAATCTGGACAAGGTGAAGGGCAAGGGCGGCGTCTTCAAGGTGACGGCGAATTTGCAGCGCAAGTTCGGCGGCGTGCGCGTCTTCAACTCGCCGCTCGCCGAGGCCAACATCGTCGGGCGTGCCATCGGCATGGCGACCAGAGGATTGAAGCCCGTCGTCGAGATTCAGTTCTTCGACTATATCTGGCCTGCCTATCATCAAATCCGCAACGAACTCGCGCTCATGCGCTGGCGCTCAGGCGGCGACTGGAAGTGTCCCATCGTGATCCGCTGTCCCGTCGGCGGCTATCTCAAGGGCGGCGCGGTCTATCACTCGCAGTCGGGCGACACGATCTTCACGCACATCCCCGGCTTGCGCGTCGTCTACCCGTCGAACGCGCTCGACGCCAACGGCCTTTTGCGCACGGCGATACGCTCGGACGACCCCGTGCTCTTCCTCGAACACAAGCACCTCTACCGGCAGGCTTACAACAAGTCGCAGTACCCGCCCGACGGTTTTCTCATCCCGTTCGGCAAGGCGAAGACTGTGCGCGCGGGCACAGACCTCTCCGTCATCACCTACGGCGCGCTCGTGCAGCGCACGCTCGTCGCGGCGAAGCAGGCCGAGCAACAGCATGGCATCAGCGTCGAAGTGATAGACCTGCGCACGCTCGCGCCCTACGACTGGGCAGCGATAGCCGCAAGCGTCAAGAAGACCAGCAAGGTCATCGTCGCGCACGAAGACACACGCTCGCACGGCTTCGGCGCGGAAGTAGCCGCGCGCATCAGCGATGAGTTGTTCGAGTACCTCGACGCGCCCGTCCGCCGCGTCGCCGCGCTCGACACCTTCGTCGCCTACGCGCCCCAACTCGAAGACGCCATCCTGCCGCAGGTCGAGGACGTTTCGCGCGCCATCACGGAACTCTATTCTTACTAAAAAGTGTTGCTGGAGGCCGTACACTGGGGTCTGCAAAAGCTCGGACAAGTCGCCGGCCTCCAGTGCCTCTTCAATACACGTTTGTATCGTATCGTTTCGCTCCGGCCTCCGTTTCCCGCCATATTCCCTTCTAAATCACTGTGGCGCTTAGACTCCGCCGAGCGGCATGCGTGTTGCGAGTTTTTTCATGCTCCGTAACACACGCGGACAATTATCAAGGGGACACATAGTTTATTTTTAACTGAGGAGGGATAGATAGAATGAGCAGACGTTTGTTAAATCTCGCGGGCTGCTTTGCGCTCACGCTCGCCACTTCGGCGGTCGCTTTCGCGCAAACACAGCCGACGCAACCGACGCAGACCACTGTCACCACCAAGACCACGCAGGCCGTGCAGAACCCTGATGGCTCTTGGACGGTGATCGAATATCCGGCCAACAAGGAAGTGATCGTTGATTTCACGCCGGGGACGACCTATGCCACCGCCAAAGGCCGCGCGAAGGTGATGCGGATGGCCGATCACACGATGATTAACCTAGACCTTACGGGCCTGCCGGCGGACGCGACCTCGTTCAACCTGTACGCCGTTGACCCGATGGGCAAAGCGACGCTGATCGGCCCTGTGAACATCACTAACGGCGTCGCCACACAGTCGTTCAACACGCCGCTCGACAAGTTCATGCTCGTGCTCTCGCCCGAAGCGAATCTGACGACCTACACGCCCGACATCGCCTATGCCTTCAGGAGCGCGGTGCCGCAGGGTCTCGCGGTCGTGCCGCTCTCCAGCCACGGTGAGCGCGACGGCGCGGCTGTCGCCGAGCGCGTCTCGGCCACGTCAACCGCCAGCACGACTTCGGCCTACGCTGCGCCGCTGCTTGGTATTCCCGGCTTCCGTCGAGGGACAGATACGGAGATGAAGATTAACTTCAGCGGCGCGCTGACAGGCTCGCGCGCCAACGTCTTCATCGAGCCGCGCAAGGACGGGCCGACGACTATCAAGATGCGCTTCCACGAATTGAAGGACGCGCCCGCCGGTTATGTCTACGCGCTGTGGGCGGTCTCGGCTGACAACAAATTCGTGAAGCTCGGCCAGATCGTCAATCCGGGCACGCGCAACGAGGCGCAGATTCAGACCGAGACGGCGCTCCGCGATTTCGGCCTGCTCGTCACGCTCGAGCCGGAGACTTCTACTCCGTCCGGCACGGTCGTGGGCACCATCATTCGTCCGTAAGAATTGACGAATGTCTTGAGCCAGCCTTTGATCTATTGCTGGCCAGCTTAACCTGAAAAAAGAGGCCGCCTTCAACAAAGGCGGCCTCTTTTCACATTACGGCGAGCGGCGGCAAGCCAGTCAACTCGCCAGATTCAACCCGCTCGCCACCGCTCGCCGCCGCCTCCTGCAGCCGCCCCCGACACAATTTTGAAATATTCTTATTGACTTCCAGTCGCGCAAAAGCCTAAGCTGAAATTGCCGACGTGGACGGCCTCTCGCAACTGTCCTTCGAGTGAATGCAGGGCGCAGAGATCCGCCAAGCTCTTACCGTTCAAAAGCCGAACCCGACACGGCTCACACTCATTGAAAGCTAACCCAAGATGTACAAACGCAAGCTTTCCCCCTGGCTGGCGCTGTTCGTGCTTTTGGTTTGTGCCAAAAGCGCGTCCGCCGAAGAGTCGCTCCCCGAACTGATCCGCCGCGTCAAGCCGTCGGTGGTCTCCGTTATCACCTACAACGCGAAGAACGAAGTGCTGATTACAGGCAGCGGCTTCTTCGTCCGCCCCGGGCAGGTCGTGACGAATCTACACGTCCTCGAAGGGGCCGACCACGCGGAGATACGCACCTTCGACGGCAAGGGCAAGACCTACGCGGTGGACGGCCTCGTGGACGTGGACGAAGAGGGCGACCTTGCCACGATGCGTATCGTGATGCCCGTCGAGCGCGCTCGCGTGCTGGAAACGACGAGCGTCATGCCGGAAGAAGGGGAGAAGGTTTTCGTCATCGGCAACCCTCTGCGTCTGGAAGGCTCCGTCGCGGACGGCATCGTGTCGGCGGTGCGAGAGGTGCCGAGTCTGGGGAAGATCGTCCAGATCACCGCGCCCATCTCGCACGGCAATTCGGGCAGCCCAGTCTTCAACATGAAGGGACAGGTCATCGGCGTCGTCACGATTCGCGTGATGAACGGGCAGAACATCAACCTCGCGATTGCGTCGCCGCGCATCGCGGAGATGCGCGCGGGCGAGAAACTTCTGAGCTTCGACGACCTCGCGGCGCGCAGCCGTCAGGGGCAGCAGCCCGAAGCGCTCTCCGAGTGGTGGTATCGCAACGGCTTGAACTCGCTCTGGCTCGGCAATTACGACAGCGCGCTCGGCTACTTTGAGAACGCCGTCAACAAGAATCCCAACCGCGCGGAGGCCTGGATTCAGGTCGGCTACTGCAAGGTCAAGCAGGGCAAGACGCAGGACGCCATCAAGGCGTTCCAGCAGGCTTTGAAACTCCGGCCCAACTCCTACGAGGCATACAACAAGCTCGGCGACGCATACTATTACGCCGGCAATTACGACAAGGCCGTCGAAGCCTACAAGCGCGCAGTGCTGCTCCGCCCCAACGAACCGGAGGCTTACTACAACCTCGGCATGACCTATCTTGAAACCGGCGACCGCGACGCAGCCATCGTCCAGAGCAACCTACTCAAGCCGCTCGACGCAGAGCTGCATAAGAAGCTGGTCAACGAAATCCAAAGATAACGATCTGGAAAAAAGCGAAAGGCGAAAGCGAAGGAGTCTTCCGCGACTTCTTCGCTTTCGCTTTTCTACTTTTGCCCTCTATTTACTCGCCCGCCTGACCGATGAAGATGGTCTTGTTGACGCTCTTCGGGTCGCCGAGGACGACGAAGCGGATGTTTCGCATGTAGGTTTTGGCGACGCGCTGCACGTCCTCCGGTGTGACGGCGCGCAGGCGGTCTATGACTTCGACGGAGTTGCGCCAGCCGCCGCCGATTAATTCATACTGCGCCAGTTCGCCGGCCTGCGCCGCGTTGGTTTCCTGGCTCAGATAGTAGCGCGTCAGGTGCTGCTGGACTTGCGACTTGATGTCGTCCGCGTTAATCGGCTCGCGCTGGAGACGGTTAATTTCTCCGAGCATGACCTGCACCGCCTGGTTCGCGTCAACTGCGGTCACGTAGATGCCGCCGGTGTTTGCGCCCTGGCTGCCGAGGAATGCGTCGGGCGCGTAGGAGAGATTGCGCTTGACGCGCACCTCGTAAAAAATTCGGTCGCGCAGGATGTTGGCGGCGACGCGCATCGGATAGATGTCGGGCGCGGTCAGGGCCGGGGCGGCAAAGAGTCCCTGCACGTAGTTGGTCGGCAGGCCGCGCTGCGTGATGTCCACGGTGGAGGCGCTGAAAGTAAGCTGCGGCGGGGCCGTCGGGCGATAGTCGCCGCGCGGCAACTTGCCGAACGTGGCCGCGACGCGCTCGCGTATCATCTGCGGGTCGAGGTCGCCGACGATGACGAGCAGCAGGCGCGAGGTCTGCAACATCTGCTGGTGATAACGCTTCACGTCTTCGGGCGTCAGGCGGCTGACGCTCTCGACCGTGCCGCGCGGGTTGTTGAGATACGGGTGTCCCGCGTAGGCGATTTTCGATTGCAGCAGTTGCAGATAAGAGTCGGGCGTGTCCGTGTCGTCGCTCAGAGAGACGACGAGGCGGTTCTTGACGCGCGCGAAATCGTCCGGCGCGAAACTGGGCCGGAGCGCCACATCCGTGAAGATTTGCCACGAGCGGTCAAACGACTGGCGCGTGCTTCCCAGCGACAGCACCGAGTAGTCGTAGTTGATGCCGTAGCCGATGCCCGTGCCCATGCGCGAGAGTTCGGTACGCATCCGCTCGCGCGGGAAGTTGGCGCTAGCCTCCGACGCCAGATCAAGCATCAAGGGTTCGACGCCCGCGTTCTTCTCGTCAACATTGCGTGCGCCGCCCCGCAGGAAGAGTCCCGCCGCCACCGTCTGGCTGCCCTCGCGGCGCTTGACCAGAACCTTCAGGCCATTGACTTCAAACTCCGTGACGAGCTTCGCGGCGTCCGCGAGCGCCCTCGAAGTCTGCGCGGCGTAGGCCGTCGCCGAATTCGTAGCCGGAATATTCGACTGCGCGGCGAGCGGCGACGAAGACAAAGCGACGAGGACGAGCGACAGGCAGAGCGCCCACGCGCCTCGCCAGACGCGCGCCCGTTTGTTCGTCGCGCTGTGATTCTTCGCGCCTGAAAATGTGCGCCCGTTACTTGCTCGCTGTGTTTGCATTCTGTTTCTCATTGCCGATTAAATCTTCCGTCGTCAGTCCCGATAGTTTGATTGAGTCCGCAGACATCAACGCGATTCCGACGTGCGGCTTGCCCTGTATGTAAGTCGTCACGTACCGGCTGATGTCTGCGCGCGAGGTGGCGCGCAGCCGCTTGAGGTAGCCACGGTAATAGTCCAGCCCTGTGGAGGCCCACCAGAAACTGATGACGTGCGAATACTCGTCCAGCTTCTCGCGCGAGTAAAGGTCGTCGGCTTCAACGAGCGCCTTGGCGCTCTCCAACTGCTCGTCCGTGAAATAATCGGGATCGTTGAAATGCGCGATCTCCGCGTAGATGGCTCGCGACGCGGCCTTCGCCTTGTCGGGCGTCGTCTGCGCGATGACGCTGATCGGGCCGACATTGCGCTGCGTGTAATAGCCGAGGCCGACGCCCGTCACGAGTCCGGTATCCGCGAGCGCACGCTGGAAACGCGAGTTGGGCTGGCGCAGGATGAAAGAGAACACGTCCGCCGCGTAGGTCGCGGCGTCGTCCTTGCCGATGGAAGGCCCCTGCCAGCCGAGGTTGATGACGACGTTCTGCACGGGCTGTGTGATGATCGCGCCCTCGCTCTTCGTGAGCGGTGGGTGCTCGACGAGCGGGAACTTTTTGAACGGGTCTTCGGCGCGCGGCCAGTCGCCGAAAAACTCTTCGACGATGCGAAAGGCGTCCGCCGGCAACACGTCGCCCGTCATCACGATGGCCGAGTTGTTCGGCACGTAGTAGCGGCTCTGGATGAGACGCATCATGTCTGTCGTCGCCGTCCGCACCGTCTGCTTGTCGCCGCCGGGACGCTTGCGGCTCGGATACTTGTAGAAGAGACGATTGTTCAGCTCCTCGTTGATGGAGCCGAATGGGTTCGACTCGTGGCGGTCGAGTTCGCCGATGACGACCTCGCGCTCCTGCGCGAACTGTCCCTCGTCGAAGAGCGGGTAGCGCACGGCGTCGCGCATGAAGCGCATCGCGACGGGGAAGTTCGGCGTCGTCGTCGTGAAGTAATAGTTGACGAGTTCCTCCTGCGTCTGCCCGTTGTAGATAATGCCCAACTGGTCAATCTTCCTGAGATACTCTTCCTTGTTGAGCGAGGCGCGGTTGGCCTTGAAGAACATATGCTCGTAGAGGTGCGAGAGGCCGTTGAGTTCGGGCGGCTCCGTGAACGAACCGTTGCGGACAGCCAACTCCACCGTCACGAGCGGCACCGAGTGGTCTTCGAGCACGATCACTTCCAGCCCGTTCGCCAGCACTTTGTTGACGAACGGCGCGGTCTGCGCGACCGGCCCCTGCGGCGCGGGAGCAGTCGCCGCGCCTCCCGCCTGCGGCGCGGCGCTCGGCCTGGTCTGATGTGTCTGTGTGCGACGCTGTGGCGCGGCCTCTGCCGTCGAGCGCGTCGCGGGCCACGGCGCGGCGACAAACGAGAAGACGAGCGTCAAGACTAAAAGATAACGTTTAAGCAAAGTGTGCCTCACAAATTATTCGTGACAGATTTTCGTCAAATGGAGTCGCCCGCGCGGGTCGCAAAACACTAGCAGTCGCTCTGGAAGAATTGCTGTGAATACCGGCTCGTTTGATCCTCATCTTTGAGGCCATGATAGCACGCCGGGTTGCTTCACCCGCAGGCGCGCGTGGCGAGTGATAGGCGGGACGGATGCGCGCCGTATCAACGTGAGGCCGGGACTTGCGTGCGACCGGGCCTTGTCAGAACTGCCTGCGGTAGCGGGCGGGTGCTTGCTTAGAGAGCACCCGCCCGCTACCGCAGGCAGTTCTGACAAGAAGAATGAGTCACAGGGCGCGCGGCGCGGTGAAGGCGCGTTGACGAAGCGCGAGGCGGAAGGGCTGCGCGGCGTCGTTGACGATGTTGGGCGACCATGTGGCGCGCACCGCGCTGGCGGCGTTCGCGCCGGGCGCGAGACGCAGTGTGTAGGTCTGGCGCGTGCGCGGGACGTAGAGGACGTAGCGGCGAGTGTGCGTCCGGTCGCCGCGCGCGTTCGTGCCCGTGCAGAGCACTTCGTCGGAGCCGTCGCCGTCGAGGTCTACGACTTCCTGCGTCCACTTCGCGCCCCGGAAGCCGTCCACGTCGAGCGGCGCGCGACCCGTCACGCGAAAGTTTTGATCGCCGCGTCGCGCGAAGACGAAGAGGTGCGTCGTCCCGTCCGCCGACTCGTCGTGGATGGCGGCGACGCTCGTCTGCCCTTCGCCCATCCGGAGAGGGCGCGCGTCGGCGACATTGCCGTGCGAGATGCCGGCGGCCACGCGACGCGCCGCGTCGGGCGAGAGCATGGAGGAAGTCTGCTGCGGAGGCGTCTGCTCGGCGGCGCGCGTCTCGCCGCGCCTGAGCGCGTTGCCGGCGAGAGCGTTCGATGCGGCGGACGACGTGGCGGCGCTCAAAGACTTTTCGTGCGCGCTGCTTCGACTCGCCCCGCTCCCGGCCCAGACGAGAAAGACCGCGCCGAGGATGCCAAGGACGGCGCACGCGGCGGCGACGCGCGTGAAGACGGCGCGACCCGTATCAAGGTAGCTGATGGTCGAGGCGAACGGCGCGATTTCCTGCTCCGGCATTTCGCGGCGCGGCGCGATGATGCTTTTTTCGAGGAGGCGGCGTGCGTCCGAAGCCTCCGTCGGTCGTTGTGCGGGGTTCTTGGCGAGCAGCGTGTGTGTGGCGATGGCGAGCGGGCGCGGCACGTCCGCGCGCAGGGCGAGGAGCGGCGGCGGCGCGGAGGTCGCCTGTTTGACGAGCACCGCCGAAGAGAGCACGTCCACGAAGGGCGGGCGGCCCGCGAGCATCTCGTAGACGATGACGCCGACGCTGTAGAGGTCGCTCGCTGGCCCGACCTTATTGCCCAGACACTGTTCGGGCGACATATAGCGCGGCGTGCCGATGATGAGTCCGGACTCGGTCGTCGGGTGCGTCCGCGTCACCTCGGTCGAGGTCTGAAGCACTTTGGCGATGCCGAAGTCGAGCACGCAGACGCCGCGCTCGTTGAGCATGATGTTCGAGGGTTTGAGGTCGCGGTGGACGATGCCGAGCGCGTGCGCCTCCGCGAGTACGTCGCAGATTTCGGCGGCGACGCGGACGGCGCGCTCCGGCGTAAACGTGCCCTCGCGCGCCAGCGTGTCGGCAAGCGTCGAGCCTTCGACGTACTCCATGACGATGAAGGGGCGTCCGTCGGCGAGGCGACCCGCGTCGAAGATCATCGCGGCGCGCGGGTGGCGCAGGCGTGCCATAGTCCGTGCCTCGCGCATGAAACGCTCGGCCACTTCCGGGTCGGCTGAGACTTCTTTCTTGAGGACTTTGACGGCGACCGTGCGTTCGAGGCCGAGGTGCGAGGCGCGGTAAACCGTGCCCATGCCGCCTCTGCCGATTTCACATTCGACGCGGAAGCGTCCGGCGATAACCTGGGGGATGTCCATCTGAGACCCTCTTTCGGGAGCAGGGTCGCTCGGATAGTGCGCGCTTTTCTCGTTCTAAGCGGGAAGTTGAGAATAGGGGGCGCGAACGAGCGGCACAGCAAAAAAATCGTTCCGTTGCCATTTGTCTTGGGGAGAAGTTGAGTCCGGCGTGCGCTGGAGATGTCGGACAGACAGGAGTGTAGCACTTCGGCGGGAACGCGCCAAAGTAATTTTGACGACCGGCGACGGCACGGCCCCCTGGTAATTTTGACGACCGGCGACGGCACGGCCCCCTGCCTCCGCAGTCGCCGCGAGACCCCGCGCATTGATTTCCGACCCGGCCTCGCGCGTCAGGCGATCAGGCTGACCCAGTGAACGAGCATCACCGACAGCACCACGCCGCCGTAGACGGAACCCCAGAAACCGAGCCTACGCCAAGCGCCTTCTAGCGGCAAACCGAAGCGCGAGGACGGGCGGAGCATGAAGAACAGGAGCGCAGCCCCCAGCAGAAAGACACCGAGGACGAAAAGCGGCCCGCCCGGATTCAACGCCAACGCGCCGTGGACGTTTCCGCCAAGCGTCAACAGGACGCTGCGCGTCATCCCGCATGACGGGCACGCTACCCCGAACAGGTGCCTGACGAGACAGCCCCCGCGCAACTCCCGCCCGTAGACAAAGACGGCGCGCTCGTTCGCGGAGGCGACTGCTCGCGCCGACGCCAGCGACGCGAGCAACGCCGTCCCACATATGCCCTGCACGATTCTCGTCCTGTCCAAAGGCACTACTTTTAGCTCCCCTCTGATGAGCAATGCGCCGGCGGCCTCCTGACGGGAAGGCCAGCTTAGAACCAGCCCTTCTTGTTTTGAACGTAAGTCCGCACGAACTCTTCGTCGGACTTGGTGAGGTAGATGATTCCTTCGACGATGCCGATCACGCCCGTCACCATCGCTCCGAACCCGCAGGTCAGCAGTGTGATGAGAAGCATGATGACGCCCTCCGTCGTGTAGCCGAGGACGAACTTGTGTACGCCGAAAGCGCCCACCAGAATGGCGCACAGTCCCGCCGCCAGTTTCTTACTCGCGCCTTGTTCCTGCCAGTTCGTCCCGCCGCCCGGTTGCTGGTACGTCATGCCCTGCGGCGGGTTGTAGGTCGGGAAGTTCTGGTACGGCGGCGGCGGCGGCGCGTAGCCGCCGGTCGAGGTGCCGGTCGAGGGATTCGCTTGATCGGTCGGGGGCTGGCCGAGGTCGCCGCTCGCGGCGCGCCATGATTCGGGGGCCGGGGCGGCAGAAAGCGTCGTGCCGCACTTGACGCAAAAACGCGCGCCGTCAACGTTCTCGGTTCCGCAGGAAGGGCATGGATTCATTGTTAGCTCCTTGTTTATCTCTCGAATGTTGGCGACGCCGCACGCACGCGGCGTCGTTGATGAAAAGCTATGCGATGCTGTTTGAATAAAATTCTGAACGGGGCCGGGCGAGCCTGTACCTCACTGGATGGAGTCGAGCCGCGCGAGTGGCACTCAAGTCTTTCTCACAACCGCACAAAAAAGTAAAGAGGCAGACGAAGAGATGAAGAATGAGTGCTGAACAAAGACGGTTTTTCCTACTCGTCGCTCATCGCTTCCAGATTCGGTATCCAGAACATCTGGCCGTCGGCCTCGACTTGCCTGAGGCCGTGCGCGGGCAGGTCGGACTCTGCAAGGCCGAGGAAAGTGAAGTGCGGAAGATCGCTGCGGACGGTCTGGAACCAGCCGTGGCGCGCGAGCAGGCGGCGCACTTCCGCGTCGCCAAACTCCGTCGCGTCGAAGGCGAGCATCGAGAGGTGCTGCGACGCGCCAGGCGCGGCGACCGAATACAGGATGCTCTTGGAAAAGTCTTTGCTGAAGAAGATGCCCTCGCGTTCGAGTTCGAGCACCGCCGACACCTGCTCTCGCCACGAGAGGCCGCACAAGTCTCCAGCTTGCTCAGGCGTGAGACGCCCCTGCGCGCACCAGTGGTCGAGCGCGGAGTCGCGGCGCGAGCGCCACAGTCGCAGCGTGTCGTCGTAGCCCCGGCGGCCCGCTTCCCGCCCGCCGCGCGGCGTGATGTCCAGTACGGCGGCTCGCGCCTCCTCGCGCGCCTTCAACAGCGCGTCCATCGCCGCCGGCTGCAACTCGACCCACGCGTCGCCGAACGCCTCCCCGCGCCACATCGCCTCACGCTGAAAGGCCGCAACCTCCTCTTCGCTCGTGAAGACGCAGACGGGCGGCAGGCGCACGCAACCGGCGGCGACGAACATCGCGCCGTACTCTTCAAGCACGCGGCGCGCGACCGCATCGCCCGGCGCGCAGAGGCTCTCAAGACTCAGCCCTTGGCGCGCGAGAGAGCGTTCGAGCGCGGCGTCGAACGGCGTCGGAAGGTGGCTGCCCGTTTTTTCTTTTTCTGTGAACGGCAAATGTGAAAGGCGTCTCCCCGCTGTCGGCGCGGTTTCGTCTGAACCGCCGTGGCATGCCGTGCGGGACGCGAGCGCCCGGCGGCGACTGCATCATAAAGAGTGTGTGTCAGGCGGTCAAACGCGGCGCAGTAACCGGGCGTCTCAGGGTTGTTGTATGCTACGCCTCGCCGACGGCGCATTCACGTTTTCAGGCAAGCGATGCGAGCGACGGCGACGAGGCGCGAAGGGATGAGCCGGATTAGTAAATTTCAAGAGACGCTGGCGATGTATCGCAGGCACGGCTGGCAACTGTCGCGTGTGTTGATGAGCGCCGGCGCGCTCGAAGAATTGCGCGCGGCTGCCGTTGGCGAAGAGGGTCTGAGTTTTGAAAACGTCCCGGCGGAGGAAGCGCCTTTTGACGCGATGTGGTTTACGCGCGCGGCGCAGGGCGGGCGCGAGGCCTGGGAGTTGCGACTCATCGCGGATTCGCCCTATGCGCTGTTCGAGTTGTTTGAACCGGACGAAGAGGAAGAAGACCGCGCCGACGTGCGCCGCGAGATGGAGGCGCGCATGCGCGAGTACGCCGCCCCGCAAGGTTAGTCTTTGCCCCGGCCTATCTTGACGGGAATTTCAAGACGCTCGCCGCCGCGCATCACCACGACCGGCACCGTACTGCCGGGAACGGCCTCGTAAATGCGTAGCCTCAAGTCGCCTCCCGTGCGAATCGGCTTTCCGCCAAAGTCGGTCACGATGTCGCCCTGTCGCAGCCCGGCGAGATCAGCGGGGCCGTTGCGCTTCACGTCGCCCAACTGCACCCCGTAGGTGTTGGAATTCGGCACGCGCACGTGCTCTAAGTCGCTCGTGTCGACACCGATAATGCCTTTGCCGCCCGGTCGCTCGTCGAGCGGACTCAGCCCGCGAAAATTCTTTTCAGAGATGGTCGTCAGGATCGTTTTTGCGGTCGCGCTGTCGCGCGTGTAGACCACCTCGACCGTCTTGCCGACAGGTGTGGCGGCAAGAATCTCACGCATCGCGTCATCGTCGGCCACCGGCTTGCCGTCGAAACTGTTGATGATGTCGCCGCCGATCAGTCCGGCTCGCTCGACCGGGGTATCCGGCGCGGCGATGCCCTGGATCATCGCGCCGCCGCCGTCCGCCGTGTCGAAGCCGTCAACTCCGAGGAAGGAATGCGGAGCGACGATGTTAATCATCGGCCCCCTGCGCAGGCCCGCGACGCGGCGCGAGACAACGCCGGTCGCCGACAGAATCGCGATGGAGAGTATCATCCACATCATCCAGTTCATCCGCATGGGATGGCAGACGCGCGTCCAGTTCCACCACATCGAGGACTTGCGAGGGTGTTCGAGCGACGACGTGTTCACCGGCGCGACCGCGCCCCACTGTCCGGGCATCGTCACGCGCGGGGCGGCGTTGGCCGTCGGCCTCGCGGCGGTCGGCATGGTGCCGTCGAAGCGTCGCGTCTCGGCGTACTCCTCGACGCCCTCGCCCAGACGATAGCCGCACATACGGCAGAAGCGCATCCCCGCGACGAGTGCCGCGCGGCAACTCGGGCAGGCCGTCGGCTCCGCGCTTCCCCCATTCACTTCAGTGCCTCTGTATTCGCTTTGCATATTGTTTTGCCCTAAGATGAAGCTCGCCCGGAGGTTTCCAACACCTGAGTCCGTGTAGGGAATATACGCCTGTTGGAGCGCCACGGTTGCACAATGTTTGCGCTCCGGGTGTCATTTCGTCCCCGGACAAACGTATCGCCTGCGGCGCGCATCTGAACAGTTCAGCGTCAAATTAAAGCCTGCGCCGACAATTGCCCGCGCCCGTGGCACGGCGCATGCACCAGTGCTTTTAAGAAGCACTCGCGAGCGGACTTTAATATAGCTTGCAACGGCCCCGGCGGCGCGACGTGCAAGCCGCAACAAGTTCGCGTGATTATCGCATCACGGAGCATTTAACCCCAACGGTCTGTGGAAGGAACAATTCATAGTGGAAGTTACCAAAGCCCTCGCTGCCTTGCAGCCGCTCTACGGGAAAGATAACGTCGAGATCGTGACGCGTGACGGCAGCCGCGTGCGAGGCGTCGTCCGCAGCATGAAAACGACACAGGCGCTCACCCGCCCAAGCGTCAAAATCGAGCAGCCGGGCGGCGACCTCGTTAAAATCCCGTTCGATACGATCACCGAGATCGTAGACCATAATCAAGTTTAGAGAACGCGGAAAGCAACGAGCCGCGAGGGGCGTTTAAAGCTCGCAAGGCTCCGTCAGGCAGCCGGTTCTCAGCTACCGGCGAACGCACGCTCGACTGCCTTCCGTCTTCTGCTTTTCCATGCTCGACTTCTCACACATCAACTGGCGCGCGACCCGGCACAGAGGCATTCACCTGCACGTGCTGCGGCACGACGAGACGAACGGCGACGCCACCGTCCTCGTCCGAATGGAACCCGGCTGCGCCTACCCGGCACACCGCCATCGTGGAATCGAAGAGGTGTTCATCCTCCAGGGTGGCTACCGGGACGCCACGGGTGTTCATCGCGCAGGCGATTACGTTCTCAACGAAGCAAGCTCCACGCATCATCCCGTCGCGCTCGAAGACAAACAGGAAGACTGCATCATGCTCGCCGTCGCGCACGGCGGAATCGAACTCGCGCAAAAGCAGTGACGAGTGACAGGCAAAAACAGCGAGCGGCAAGAAGCTGTTTTAAATCGTCGCTCGTCACTGCTTTTGTCCGCTTGTCACCTGTCACTCTCTTTGCTGTATAGTACGCAGGCCTGAAGCGGGCCGGCCCGCGAGGGGCAAGCAGGAGAGAAGCATCGGATTATGACGATTGAAGATTTCGGAGCGCGCGTGGCGAGTGTCTGGGAGGGCTTACGTCCTTCCACTCGCAGCCTCGTCGAGCGTGCGCTTCTCGTCACACAGACGCCGTCCGGCGCTTTCGTCGCCACGCCGTCGCGCGCGGCCACGACCTACGACGCACGCTCGGAGTGGGAACTGAGCCGCCTGCTCGCGGCACTTGACGAGCGCGCCGCCGAGACGGGCACGGTCATCCTCGACGCCGACCAGTCGCGCGAACTCGTCCGCCTCGCCGAGACGTGCGCCGCCGTCCTGAACCAGCAGGCGCGCTCGGCGGAAGTCTTCGCCCAACTCCTTGAGCGCGCCCTCCACGCACGCGACTACACACGCGTGGACACGCTGGCCGACGCGCTCGATAGCCGCCTTGCGCCGAGCGAGACGTGCGAACTGGCACGCCACATCAACCCGTCCGTCCGCGCCATCGCGCGCGAAGCGTTGCTGCAAATCCCAACCTCTGTGCTCGTCTCGCTGCTCAGCGATCCGGTTGATTCCGAGGTTGCGCGCGATGCGCTCGAACATCAGGCCGTAGAGTACGGCTCGGAGGAGGCACGCTGGATCGTCAACGCGCTCAACCAGGCCGACGCCGCCGACGAAGACCTCTAAAGAAGGCAAAAGGTAAAAGGCAAAGGGCAAAAGTAAGAAGACAAGCGGGTCTGCTCCGGTCTTCACTTTTGCCTTTTGCCTTTTACCTTTTTACTTTTGCCTTACTACTCGGCTGCGCCGATTTCGCGCAGGCGCGTGACCACCTGCTCGATGAGCCAGTTCGGCGTAGAGGCTCCGGCGGTGACGCCGACGCGCGACACACCGCGCAAGTCCGTCGCGTTAATCTCGTCCGGCGTCTCGATGAGAAAACTTTTCTCGCACTGCTCCTCACAGACGGCCAGAAGCTTGATGCTGTTCGACGAGTGCCTGCCGCCGATGATGTAGAAGGCATCCACTTGTCCGGCGAGAGCGCGTGCGGCGTCCTGACGGTCGCGCGTGGCCGAGCAGATGGTGTTGACGATTTGCGGCTCGGCGTCGGCCTTGGCGCGGACTGCTTCAGCGGCTTCGAGAAAGGTGCTGAGCTTGATCGTCGTCTGCGAGACGACGAGCGGCGCGTGCAGCGCAGGAAGATTCGCGACCTCGCTCGCGTCGCGGACGACGTGCGAGTTGTTCGGCGCGTAGCCACGGACTCCGATCATCTCCGGGTGATCTGGATTGCCGACGACGACCACGTCGCGCCCTTCGGCGGCGGCGCGCTCGGCCAGCTTCTGTACCTTCGTGACGAACGGGCACGTCGCGTCAATCACCTTGTCGGCGCGCGATTCGAGTTCGCGCTGCACATCCGGCGTCACGCCGTGCGCGCGGATGACCGCCGTCACGCCGCGCTCGATCTCGACAGGCTGGTTGATCGTCCTGACGCCTTCGGCTTCGAGACGTTCGATCTCCTGCGTGTTGTGGATGAGCGGCCCCAGCGTCCGCACGGTTGCGCCCTCTGTGAGCGCGCCTTCGACCATCTCGACGGCGCGCTCGACGCCGAAACAGAACCCGAATTCTTCAGCCAGCAAAACCTGCATCATTGATCTCCGAGATGAATGCCTAGAGACTCTCCGCCCCACCGGGAGTCGTCGTTGTGTGCGGCGCGGTGTGATGATTGCGCCGCCACTCTTCGCGCAGGCGGTCGCCGCCGTGAACTGCCTCGTCAATCCATTCAATCTTCTTTTCGGCAAGCCAGCGCACGCCGCCCCAGAGATTTTTCTCGAACTCGCCGAGCTGGTGCGCCACGTCGCGCGGCAGGATGGCGAAAGAAGCGTCGCACAGGAAACGCAGGGCGTCGCCGACCGTGTGACCCGTTTTATACCGTGAATCGTTGGTGTCAATCATAAGAAAAAGAACCTCCTGCACAGACCATACGGCCAAACGCCTGCGCGCGTTCCCAAACGCTCACATCTTAACACAGGGCGCTTCTGCAAGGGCTGTGAGCAAAAGCAGACAAACACAGCAGCTGGCGGACGATTATTCCATCCGCCGGCTGCTGCTTCTGCTGCTGCTGTCCCGCTCCGAATTTACTTGCTGGCCGCGCGAACGGGGCCGTAAGCCGGGCGTGCGGGATGCGTCGGCGGATTTTTCCTGAGTTGTTCGTTGATGATCTCGATGCCCTTCTCAAGCTGCGGATCGTGGCCGGAGACGACGAGGTCTGGGCGCGAATCAACTTCCACGTCCGGCTCGACGCCCTTGTTCTCGACCACCCATTCGCTCTTGCCGTTGTCCGCCGTCCAGATGGCGAACGAGGGCGCAGTGACGGAGCCGTTGTCAATCATCGGCAGCGTCCCGGAGATTCCGACCAACCCGCCCCACGTCCGCTTGCCGACGACGGGGCCGATCCCATAGCGGCGGAAGAAGAAGGGGAAGGCATCGCCGCCGGAGCCTGCGAATTCGTTGACGAGCATCACCTTTGGCCCGTAGATGGCCGCACCCGGCGACTTGAAGTCGTTGCCCTCGCGCGGTGCCCAGTAGCTCAGGAGTTGGCGGCGCAGGCGTTCGACGAAGAAGTCGGGGATGAAGCCGCCGCTGTTCCAGCGTTCGTCAACGATCAGACAGTCTTTGTCGGTCTGCGCGTAGAAAGCTTTGGCGAACGAGTTGATGCCGCTGGTGGCTGTGTCTGGGACGTGCATGTAAGCGCAGCGCCCGCCCGTCGCTTCCAAAACCTTGCGGCGGTTGCTCTCCGTCCAGTCGAGATAACGCAGTGCCGTGTCGTTGCCGACGGGGCGGACGATGACGGTGCGTGCGCCCGCCTCCGCCGGCTTATCGTTGACTTTGAGTATGACCTGTTTGCCGACCGTATTCTCGAACGGCGCGAACGGGTTGTCGCCGGCGCGCACGGGCCGACCGTTGACGGCGATCAGGTAATCGCCCTCTTTGACAATCACGCCCGGCTCCGTCAGCGGCGAGCGCGACCACGACGCGGAGTTGTCGCCCACGTAAATTTTCTTGAAGCGATAGAAGCCGTCGCGCGCCTCGAAGTCCACGCCGAGCAGGCCGACGCCGATGCGGTTAAGCTGCGGCAGGTCGCCGCCGGAGACATAGGCGTGCGAGGTGCTCAACTCGGCGATCATCTCGCCGATGATGTAGTTGAGGTCTGTGCGGTGCGCGACGTAAGGGAGTTCTTTTTCGTAGCGCGCTTTGACGGCGGCCCAGTCGAGGCCGCGCATGGTCGGGTCGTAGTAGAAGTCGCGTTCGATGCGCCACGCTTCGTCGAAAATCTGCTTCCACTCGGCGCGCGGGTCGAGCTTCATCTCCAACCCGCCGAGTTCGATCTTGCCGTCGCCGACTTTCTGTCCGGGCCGGTTGTCAATGATGCCGAAGACGGGGCCTGCGCGGTAGATGATCTTGTCGCCCGCAGGGTTGATGTCGTAGCTGCCGATGCCCGCGAGCAGGACGGTGTCCTCGCGCTTCGTCATGTCGTAGACGTGGAGGACGTTCGACGGCGGGGGCGGCGTGCCGCTATCGGACGGCGGCGGCTGCACGGGCGGGTTGGCGAGGAAGAAAATTTTATCCTTCGCGGCGTTCAGCCCGTTGTATTCGCCGAGGGGCACGGGGACGTTGACGACGCGGCGATTCATGTTCTCAACGTCAACCTTGATCGGCTTGACGGCGGGGGGCTTCGCGTCGTCCTTCTTCGGCTGCTCCGCCGGTGTCGTGCCTTCCTTCGGCGTCTCGCCTGCGGCAGGAGCGGGCGTCGGAGCGGCCTGCGGTTGGTCGCCGCCTCCGCCTGTGCCGGGCTTGCCGCGCTCGCCTCCGCCGCCCGCGCCGGGAGGCGTCGGGGGCTTCGGCTCGCCCTTCGTCTCCGCCGCCGCGCCCTTCTCTTCGTCCGATTCGGGCGCGAAGGGCGAGGGCGTGTCGGCGGCCAGCGTGACGACGTAGAGGCCGGTCATGTTGCTGTAGTTGGGGTTCAACTCGAAGTTGCTGAAGCTCGGCGTGACGAAGGTGCGGTCGGAGAAAAAGTAGAGATACTTGCCGTTCTTGTCGAAGACCGGGCTGGCGTCGGGCGACATGCCGTCGGTGACGGGGAACGCTTTTCGCTGATCCAGCGAGTAGAGGAGAATCTGCTGGAAGTTGTTGTCGTTGCCGCGCGCGTAAGCGACCCAGCGGCTGTCAGGCGACCAGTCGTAACTATTGATCGCGCCGCTGCGCGACTTGTCAATCAAGACGGGCTTGCCGCCGTTCACGTCAACGTAAAAGAGCTTGAGCGTTTTTTCGGCGAAGAGGATTTTGGTCGAGTCGGGCGACCACGTTGGGCCAAAGCGGAAGGTTGCGCCGTCTGTCGTGATGCGCCGCTCTTCGCCCGTCCCGTCCTGCGGGCGGACGTAGAGTTCGTACTCGCCCGTGCGGTCTGAAAAATATGCGATCCACTTGCCGTCTGGCGACCATGTGGGAAACAGTTCGCGGATGCCGGGCGTGTTCGTCAGGTCGCGCGCGTCGCCCTTCTTGGCGGGAATGGTGAAGACCTCGCCGCGTGCACCGAACAGAGCGCGTGCGCCCGAAGGCGAGAGGCTGAACGAGTAGATGAACCGCTCTGCACGGACGAACGTGGGGCGCGTCAGAGTCATGTCGCTTTGGACGACTGCCGGGACTGGCGAGATTTTCTCCGATTTCAGATCGAGCACGTAGAGCAGCCCGCCGTTCTCGTAAACAATCGCGGGACGCTCGCCCGCGCCGAGGCTCGGCCACTTCACGTCGTACTCTTTATAGTCCGTCAGTTGCTTGAGCCGCTTCGTCTTCAAATCGTAGCGGTAGAGATTCATCACGCCGTCGCGGTCGGAGTCGAAATAGATGGCGTCGCCGTACCACATCGGGAACGTGTCCGCCGCCTCCGTGTGCGGCACTTCTTCATAGACGTTGTTCTTCAAATCATAAATCGAGACGAACTGATGCCAGCCGCCGCGATAGCGTTTCCACGTGCGGAACTCCGTCGAGATGCGGTTGTAGGCGATCTTCGTCCCGTCGGGCGAATAAGACGTGAGGCCGCCGGCGGGCAAAGGCAACTCTTCCGGCATCCCGCCCTGCGCGCCGATGGTGAACAACTTGTCGAAGCGTTGCGAGAAACTCGTGCGCGGCGAGCGGAACAGCACGCGCTGGCTGTCGGGCGTCCACCCCAAAACCTGATCGGGCGCGGGATGATAGGTCAGGCGTCGCGGCTCGCCGCCCTCGGACGGCATGACGTAGACATCCGTGTTGCCGTCGTAGTCGGCGGTGAAGGCGATCCACTTGCCGTCGGGCGAAAACTTCGGGAAGACCTCGTTGCCGGGGTGCGAGGTCAGCCGCCGCGCGTCGCCTCCCGTGCGAGAGGCGAGCCACAGGTCGCCTGCGTAGGTGAAGGCCACGTGGTCGCCGTTGATGTCGGGGAAGCGCAACAGTCTGGTCGGGCCAGCCGGAGCGTTCTGCGCGGCGGCGTCGAAGGAAACGAGACTCAGTAGGAGCAGCATGAAGACGATCATGCCGGGGCGTTCAGGGCGTGTGTTCAGCAAGAATTTCGACCTCCAGGGACAATTTCAGTGTAAACGAGAGCAGCAGATTGTAGATGACTATACGAACGTGAGTGTGATTTAGTTACACGCGTGTTCGGATAACTTCTGCTGAAGAACTCAAGCGGGAGACCGTGGACTCTGCCGACGGGATGCAGCCGCCAGCTTATATCCAAACGAACCGGCGGGCAAGATAGGGCGAAGGGCGGCGACGCAATCACCTGACCACCTCAATGTGAGTTAAGGGATGAAGTTCCCAGGCGGTCGCGCGCCAGTTGTCCGCGCGTCCCGGCGCGGTGTTCTCCGCCGCGTTCGCGTGCTCTTCATCAAAGAAGAGCCAGCCCTCGAAGCGGCAACGGCGTCCCACCAACGCACGTTTGAGCGCCTGTGTTGACCAGTCCATCCCCTGCCCTGCGGCCCACTCTCTCATGCGCGGCGTGACCTCCAAGATGACTCTCTCTGACGGCGGCGCGTTCATTTGCAGCGCCACTTCGATGTGCGTGTCGCGCCGCAGACGCGAGAAGCAGTTGGCCGCCTCGACGCCGCCGTCCTCGACCGCGACGACGTAGCCCTCGACCCTCGCGGCGCGCGACTGACTCCGATGCGCGCGGTCGTCGCCCGTTCGCAGGAGTGCTTCAAGCATCAACGCGTCGTCGAAGTCCGCCGCTTGCGGCAACTCGTCGCGGTTCTTGAGTCGCGCCCACGCGCGCTGCACGGGCGAGAACGCGCAGCCCGCGCGCGGGGAGTAGAACTGCGACACGACAAGAAACGCCGCCAGTGAGAGCAAAGCGATGATGTTGAAGAAACGTCTCATAGCGATTGACTGTCTATCCCAGATCGATGTGCGCGAGGAGCGGGAAGTGATCCGATGCCAGCGAGACTCCGGCGGGCTGGTTAATCACACGGCAGTCTTTCAGGCGAGCCGCGAACGAGGCGGGCACGAAGACGTAGTCGAGGCGCAGGTGCGGGTCCCAGACGGGGAACGAGTAGCCCTTGTCTTCCGGGTAAAGAAAACGGTAGCCGTCGAGATATCCGGCATCGAGCATGACTTGAATGGTCTCGCGCTGGATGTCGCGCCCGCTGATCCAGACGAGCGCGCGTATCCACGCCGGCATGCGTCGCACGTCCAGCAACTCGCCGGGGGCCAGAGTGTTGAAGTCGCCGACGAGCGCATGAAAGCCTTCCTGATAACGCTTGATGCCGTCTAGAAGCGCGCGAATCTCGCGTGCGCGCCGTCGCTCGCTCCATTTGGAGAAGCGTGCTTTGAGGTGTAGGCCGAAGACGCGCGACTCGCTCCCGGCGGGTTGAATTTCCAGAAAGGAATGCGTGGCCCCGGCGGGGTAGTGCCATTCGTGATGCGCGATTTCAAGGCGACTGATGTATGCGATGGAGTGGGCCGGCTTCGCCGCCCAGACGCTCAGGCCCGTGGCCTCTGCCAGTCCTTCGATGACGCGCGGGTCGGTCGCTTCCTGAAAGACGACGAGGTCGGGCGTGGCGGCACGGATCACTTCCGCCAGTCGCGACTCCCGCCCGCGCCCGCCGAAGCGTATGTTGTAGCTGAGCAGCTTGAGGATCACGCCTCTTCCCCGGCCTCGATCAACGTGAAGTAGGGCTGACTGAACAGAACATCGCGGGCGTACAGGATGAGGTCGGAAGTGGCTTGAAAGTTCACGGGGCGTCCGACCATTTGTTGCAGCGCCTCGCGCAGCGGATTCAAACCGGGCGCGATGTGCGGGTCTTTATCGCCTAAAGGTTTGGTGTGCAGAGCGGGAATGTAGAACGCCTCTTCGTCCCAGTAGTCCATCACCTTTTTGCCGACGAGCGTGACATCCAGATCGCTCGTGCAGGGGCCGTCGGCGTCAAAGGGCGCGCCGTCTTCCCATCGCTTTGCCGTCACCACGCTGCCCCGCAGCGCAACGCCGGTTCCGGCGGGCAAACCTGCGCGCAGTTTCTCGCTGAACTCATCCAGCCGCCGCGCGTCTCCACCGAAACCGAGGCGGACGATTCGTTCGCGGATTTGCTCTCCGGTCATTTCCGGCTCGTCTTCGCTCATCTTCCAACCCTTTCTTCAAATAATGTTCCGGCTCTCGGCTCACATACGTTCCGCGCCATTCACTCTACAGCATTCCGGCGCGCGGTCATTCACCTATCGCTGCCTTGACGGTCGGCCACATCACCGCCGCCCAGTATTCGTAGCCCTCGTCGGACGGGTGGAAATTGTCGGACGAGAAAAATTCAGTGTGCGTGGGGATAACGGCGTGACTCTTCGTGTAGGTGTCCACGAGAAAGAGTCCGTGGCGGACGGCGACTTTCGCCACGCACGCGTTGAAGAGGTTGATGCGTTCGAGCACAGCGGCACGCATGAAGGCGGGCACGACGGGCGCGGTGGAGATGTCCGGGATGTTCGTGACGACGACGGGCGCGTCCGTCTCGTTTCGGAGGCGCGTGATGATCTCTTCATAATTACGCTCGAAGAGTTCGGGCGAGAGATTGTGCGTGATGTCGTTGATGCCGATGCCGAGCGTGACGAGCGCCGGATGCGCCGCGCCCACGCGCCCGACCTGCCCGCGCAACACGTCCG
>JAIVJG010000060.1 GCA_020200155.1 Acidobacteriota bacterium
GTGTTGTCTATGTAGTTGTGAACCTCCACGCGCTCGCCGCTCGCGCGCAGGATGCGGACGAAGGTGTCGCCGAGTACGGAGTTTCGCAGGTGGCCGATGTGCGCGGCCTTGTTGGGATTGACGCTCGTGTGCTCGACCATGCGTTTCGGGCGTCCATCGTCTCTGGCAGGGACGCCACGCTCGTCCGCCGGTTTTGCCGACGCATTCGCCAGCGATGACAGCAACAGTGCGCGGTTGTAAAAAAGATTCAGGTAGCCCGCGCCTGCGACTTCGACGCGCGAGACTTCCTCGACCGTCTCCAGCTCAAGCCGGAGTTCTTCGGCGATGGCGCGCGGGTTGCGCTTCTCGCCGGTCGCCTGCTTGATACGTTTCGCCAATTCGAACGCCAGAGGGAAGGCCAGGTCGCCCAGTTCCGTGCGCGGCGGCACTTCCGCCCCGACCTGTTCGAGTTCGACGCCGAATTTTGCGCCGGCGGCGGCGCGCACACGCTCTCGCAGTTTTTCTTGCAGTGCAATCAGGTTCAAATGTTAATCGTCCCTTTAACTCTTTCGTCGCGCAGACGCTTGGGTTCGCCAAAACCGGGCTGCGGAAAAGTTGAAAGTATAGCGCAGCGCGTTCGTCTCATGCTAATGCCCGCGTGGACGCTGCCTTGACACTGGCGTGGCGCGCTCTGCTACCATCGCTACGCTTCGATGTCGAATCACAGAGAGCCTTTTGTCTCAGAGCGTTTGCGGGAGCGTATGCGCGCGGCCCGCAGCGTTTTCGTGTTGACGGGCGCAGGTGTTTCGGCGGAGAGCGGCGTGCCGACTTTCAGGGGCGGCGGCGGAGCACCCCTCTGGAAGGGAATGCCCTTCGACGTGATTTCTTCCGCCGGGATGGCCGCGCGCGATCTGCCCGCCGTCTGGGAATGGTTCGATTACAGGCGAGATTTATTGCAGAGTCTTTCGCCGAATCCCGCGCACGCGACGCTCGCACGCTGGCAGGACAAGTTCGAGACTTTCACGCTTGCCACGCAAAACGTTGACGGGCTGCACAACGCCGCAGGCTCGCGCGAAGTCTTTGAACTACACGGCAATATCTGGCGTGCGCGCTGCCTCTCCTGCGAAGAGAGGGTTGACGTGCGCGAGCTTGAGAGCCGCGAGCGTCCTCCGCTGTGTCGTCTTTGCGGCGATTCGATGCGACCGGACGTGGTGCTCTTCGGAGAGCTTCTGCCGCCGGGCGTTTACGAACAGGCCGCGTCGCGCGCCATGGGCTGCGATCTCTGCATAGTCGCGGGCACGTCGGCGCTGGTTTATCCGGCTGCCGATCTGCCTGTGCTGGCGAAGCGCGCCGGCGCTTTTCTGGTTGAGGTCAACCCGGAACGGACGCCGCTTTCGGAATTTTGCGACGAGGCTTTGGAGCGTAAGGCGGGAGAGGTTCTGCCGCTTCTGGATTTTTGATGCGGACTCTTTATTTCGATTGCTTCGCCGGAGCGAGCGGCGACATGATGCTCGGCGCGCTCGTGAGCGCCGGGGCGGACGCGCGCGAACTGTCCGCGCAACTCTCTCTGCTCGACGTGTCCGGCTACGAAGTCTCTTTCGATATTGTTGACCGCTCCGGCATCAGCGCGACGCACGCGCGCGTCCGCACGGCGCACGAGCAACATCAACGCCACCTCTCAGACATACACAAAATCATCAACGACTCGCGCCTCGGCGAGAGCGTCAAGGCGCGGGCGGTGCGCATCTTCACACGGCTTGCGGAAGCCGAGGCGCGCGTACACAACGTCCCCGTCGAGCGCATACACTTTCACGAAGTCGGCGCGCTCGACGCGATTGTGGACGTGGTCGGGGCGTGCATCGGGTTCGAGTTGCTGCGCGTCGAGCGTTTCGTCTCGTCCCCGCTGCACGTCGGGAGCGGAACCGTGGAGATGGCGCACGGTCGCTTTCCCGTCCCGCCGCCCGCCGTCGCGGAGCTTTTGCGCGATGCTCCCGTCTATGCGACGGACATCACCGGCGAATTGATGACGCCCACCGGCGCGGCCATCATCAGCACCGTCTGCGAATCCTACGGCCCGCTGCCGCGCATGCGCGTCGAACGGACTGGCTATGGCGCGGGGACGCGCGAGTATAAGAATTTTCCGAACGTGCTGCGCGTGATGATTGGCGAAGCGGAGCGTGAGACTTCGGCTGATGAAAAGCTTTTCGTGATCGAGACAAACGTTGACGACGCGACGCCGCAGGTCGTCGGGCACTTAATGGATCAAGCGTTCGCGCGCGGCGCGCTCGATTGTTATTTCACGCCCGTCCAGATGAAGAAAAACAGGCCGGGCGTGCTGATCTCAATTCTTTGCCAGCCGCGCGACCGCGAGACGATGTTCGATCTCCTGTTCGCCGAAACGCCGACGCTGGGGGCGCGCAGCTATGAAGTCGAGCGCCGCGCGCTTGAAAGGGAAATGGTGACGGTTGAGACGGAGTACGGCCCTGTTGATGTGAAAATAGCTCTCGTCAACGGGCGAATCAAAGGCGGCACGCCTGAGTACGAACATTGCCGCGCCGCCGCCGAGAAGTCGAATGTGGCTCTGCGCGTGGTCGAGGCGGCGGCGCGTGCTTCATTCGAGAAGATCAGAGAGAGTTAATATATGGTGACGAGATTAACGACCGGGGAGTCGGACGAAAAACCGTTGCATGCGGCGCGTGAGATTGACCTTGAGAAAATCGCGCGCGGCATTCGCCTTGTCCTCGAAGGCGTCGGCGAAGACCCGGAGCGTCCCGGTTTGCAGCGCACCCCCTTGCGCGTTGCGGAGATGTACGCCGAACTCACGGCGGGGATGCACGAAGACCCGCGCGAGCACGTGATCCCGCTGCCGGGCGACAAGCACGACGAGATGGTCATCGTTAAAGACATACACTTCGCCTCGCTCTGCGAGCATCACCTCGCGCCGTTCGTGGGCAAGTGTCACATCGCATACATACCGAAGGGCGGGCGCATCGTCGGCCTCTCGAAACTGGCCCGGCTGGTCGAGACTTTCGCGCGACGCTTGCAGGTGCAGGAACGTCTGACCTCCGAGATTGCCGACACACTTCAAGACGGCTTGAAGCCCGTCGGCGTGATGGTGGTGATGGAAGCCGAGCACACATGCATGACCATTCGCGGCGTCAACAAGCCCGGCGCGCACACCATCACCTCCGCCATACGCGGCGGCTTCCGCAAAGACCCACGCACACGCAGCGAGGCGATGGCCTTGATTAGGGGAAGGGAGTAAGTTACAAGAGCAGTGATGGGCGATAAGAAAGAAGTGATGAGTGATGAGTTAAAAGCAATTTGTTGAGCTTGTCATTCATCATTCATCACTAACTCTTCACTGCTTCTGTTTCTTTATGAAAACTTTCTACATCACGACGCCGATTTATTACGCCAACAGCCTGCCGCACATGGGGCACCTGTACACAACTGTAGTCGCAGACTGCCTGGCTCGCTACAAACGCCAGCGCGGATTCGAGACTTACTTCCTGACGGGCACGGACGAGCACGGGCAGAACATCATGCGCTCGGCGGCGAGAAGCGGGCGCACGCCGAAGGAACACGTTGATTACATCGTCGGCGAGTTGAAGCAGATGTTCGGGGCTTTCGGCCTCGACCGTGAGCGCGGCGGCTACGATGTGTTCATGCGGACGAGCGAGCCTTTTCACTACGAAGGCGCGAGCGCATTCTGGCGCGCGGTGGCGCGAAACAAGACGCCGAAGGGTCGCGACTGCATTTACAAGGGCTTTTACGAAGGCTGGTTCTGCGCGCCCTGCGGCACTTTCAAGACCGACGAAGAGTTGTCTTTGCCGGAGCACGAAGGCGACGCGCCGCTCTGTCTGATTCACGAAGCGCCGGTTGACCGCGTCTCGGAGGAAAGCTATTTCTTCTGCCTCTCTGATTACGAAGGCGCGTTGCTGGAGCTTTTCGAGAAGCGTCCCGATTTCGTCAGGCCGGAAGCGCGGCTCAACGAAGTTGTCAGCCTGACGCGCAGCGGTTTGCAGGATGTTTCAATCAGCCGCCTCAAGTCTTCGGTCGGCTGGGCCATCCCTGTGCCGGACGATCCAGAGCATACGATTTACATCTGGTTCGACGCGCTCATCAATTACATCACCGCGCTCGGCTACGGGCACGGCGAGCGACTGCGGGGCGACGGCGAAAACCTGTTCGAGAAATTCTGGCCCGGCATGCATCTGGTCGGGAAAGACATACTGCGGCAGCACGCTATCCTTTGGCCGGCGATGCTGATGGCGGCGGGAGTCGAGTTGCCGCACGCGGTCATCGCGCATGGGATGTGGCTCGACCAGACTGGGCGCAAAGGCTCTAAGACGCTCGGCAACGCGCTCGAACTGCCGGTTCTCCTGCGCCACTATCAGGTAGACGCCGTGCGCTATTTCCTTCTGCGCGAGATGGCCTTCGGACAGGACTCGAAAGTTGATTACGGGGTGATTCTCGAACGCGCGAACGCAGACCTGGCGAGCGGCTTCGGCAACCTGACGAGCCGCACGCTGACGATGATCGAACGATACTTCGACGGCGTCGTGCCTTCGCCAGAGATTTCAGACGAGCGACGGCTTCAGGCTAAGCGAGTGGGCGTTGGCTCCGACGCGCAGGAGTTGGCGAGCAGCCTGGAACTGGTGCGCGACCAGTTCGTGCAATATTTTGAAAACTACGCTTTTCATCGCGCGCTGGAAACCGTCTGGGGCATGATCGCGCGCGTGGATAAATTCATTTCGGAGGCGAAGCCGTGGGTGCTGGCGAAGAGCGAGGATCAGCGCGAGACGCTCGGCGCTGTGCTCTACAGATCTGCGGAGGCGATTCGCTGGCTGGCGGTGTTGCTGCATCCGTTGATGCCGGATTCGACGCGCTCCCTCTGGCGGCAAATGAATTTGAGTGGCGGGCCGGAGAAAATTGACCCGGCTGAATTGACGTGGGGAGGCTTGCAGCCGGGAACGCGCATAGGCGAAGTGTCCGCGCTCTTCCCGCGTATTGACAAGGGAAAAATCATGGCGGAAATCGAGAAAGAGATCGAGCAAAGGAAAGAGACTGGAACACAGGTCGCCGGCTCCGACGGAACACACGCGACGCAGGCGGCAGTGCCCGGAGCGGCGACTGCGGCGGAGACGAAGCCCGAACAGCCGCCGATGCAGGGAGCGACGGAAGCCGAAGCCGTGCCCGGAGCCGCCCAACCCGCGACTGCCGAAGGGGTCGTGAACTTCATCAACATTGACGATTTCGTGAAGGTCGAGATGCGTGTCGGCGAGATACTGACAGCCGAGCGCGTGCCGAAGGCAGACAAGCTTTTAAGATTCACGATTGACCTCGGCGAAGCCGCGCCGCGCCAGATTCTCGCGGGCATCGCGCAATACTACGAGCCGGAGAATCTGATCGGGCGCAAGGTGGCCGTCGTCTCGAATCTCCAACCGCGTAAGCTGCGCGGCTTCGAGTCGCAGGGGATGGTGCTCGCGGCCTCCGTCGGCGAAGAAGGCCGCCCTGTGCTCGCCACCTTCACCGAAGACGTTCCGAACGGGGCGAGGCTGAAATAAAGGACGATGGAAGAAGCGTGGCTTTCAAGTTTCTCACTTTCACGTTTCCACTTTCGCTCTCCTTCCTTCATCTATGTTGTTCGTAGATTCGCACGCGCACATTGACGGTGAAGAATTCGACGCAGACCGCGACGAGGTTGTCGCGCGTGCGCGGGAGGCCGGCGTGCGCGCGATTTTGAACGTGGGAACGGGCGACCCGCACGGCGAAAATCTTAAACGGGCGGTGGCGTTGGCGGAGAAGTATGAAGGCATTTATGCCGCAGTCGGCGTGCACCCGCACGATGCGCGACTGTTTGACGAAAGCGCGGAGGCGCGACTGCTCAAACTCGTGAAGTCGAGCGAGCGTGTCATCGCGTGGGGCGAGATCGGCCTCGACTTTCACTACGACAACTCTCCGCGCGACGTGCAGCGCGCCGTCTTCGCACGTCAGCTCAGGCTCGCGCGTGAGGTCGGCCTGCCTGTCGTCATCCATTCGAGAGAGGCCGACAAAGAGACGGTGGAAATTTTGCGCGAGGAACTGCCGAGCGCGAAGCCTGGCGGGATAATGCACTGTTTCGGCGGCAGCGCGGCGATGGCCGAGAGCGTGCTGGAACTCGGCTTTATGATCTCTTTTGCCGGAAACGTGACTTTCAAGAAGGCCGAGCCGCTGCGTGAAGTAGCTCGCAGCGTGCCCCTCGATTGTTTGCTGATCGAGACGGATTGCCCGTTCCTGACGCCCGTGCCTTTCCGTGGACGGCGCAACGAACCGGCTTACGTGGTCGAAACGGCGCGGTTTCTGGCCGAATTGCGCGGCCTCGACGTGAGCGAGCTGGGGCGCGTCACCTCTGCGAATTTCGCGCGATTTTTCGGCCTGAAGCTTTCCTGACCACCATTCGCAGAGGCAATCTTTAGTACCAACGAATAACCGCGCAGGCAAATCAAACTTTCGCTGCCTGCGGGTTAATGTTATAAAGGCTCCGGCAGATGACGAGCGAAAGTAGTCTTTATCCCGTCCGCCATCGCGCGTCATTCGTTATTTATCTCCTATGGCACAGCAGAACTCATTCGACATAGTTTCGCAGTTGGAGCGCGCGGAAATCGTCAACGCCCTCGATCAGACGATGAAAGAGGTCAGGCAGCGCTTTGATTTCAAGGGCAGCCATGCGGAGGTCAAACTCGAAGAGAACGAACTCGTCCTGATCGCCGAGGACGAGACGAAGCTGCGCAACATGAACGACATTCTTCAACAGAAGCTCGTCCGCAGGGGCGTGCCGCTCAAGGCTTTCAATTACGGAAAAGCAGAGTCGGCACTAGGTGGGACGCTGCGCCAGCGCGTAGCCATCCAACAGGGTATCCCGGCTGAAAAGGCCAAAGAGGTCGTCAAGTTCATCAAGGACACGAAGGCGAAAGTGCAGGCTTCGATACAGGGCGACGTGGTGCGCGTGACTGGCCGCGACCGCGACACACTGCAAGACATCATCACCAAGCTGAAGGCGAAGGATTTCGGCATCAACATGCAGTACACCAACTATCGCTCGAATTAGAGACTGAGGGCGGATCAGACAGGCAGGAAGAAAATTTCATCCGTCACACGTCACCAGTTGCTTATGCAAACATCAGGCTACGGCGCTTCCGTTGAAGACCCACAGTTGACGGCGAGACGCGTCTTTAGTCTCATTGCGCCGGAACTGGCTTTGGTCGAAGCCGAATTTGAGAGGCAGGCGCGCTCGAACATTCAGGTCATCGCCAACATCGGCGACTACCTGCGTGCGTCGGGCGGCAAGCGCGTGCGTCCCGCGCTCACGCTTCTCTCGACCTATGCCCTCGGCGGCGACGCCTCGCGCGCCAACGTGATTCGTATGGCGACCGTCATGGAGTTGCTCCACACGGCCACGCTCGTCCACGACGACATCATTGATAACGCAGAGACGCGGCGCAATCGTCCCTCCATCAACAGTCGCTTCGGCAACCAGACGGCGGTGCTGATGGGCGACTGGCTCTATATGTCTGCCTTCGAGACGAGCCTCTCCGAACGCTCGCTGCCCGTCCTCGACATACTGACGGCGGTGACGCGGAAGATGACCGAGGGCGAGTTATTGCAGTTGATGCTCCTCGGCAGTACGGACATCACGGAGGAGCAGTATTTCGACGTGCTCCGGCGCAAGACCGCTTACCTGTTCAGCGCGTGCTGCGAGATCGGCGCGATTCTCGCCGGCGGCGGCGAAGAGGAACTCCGCGCGTTGCGCGAGTATGGTCTCAACCTCGGAACAGCCTTTCAGCTTACCGACGACCTTCTGGATTTCACCTCGTTCGACGACGTGCTCGGCAAGGCTGCGGGCGTTGACCTGATCGAAGGCAAAGTCACGCTGCCGTTGATTTATCTGCTTGAAAAGAGTCCGTCCCTGCGCGCAGCGGTGCAGGGGGTGATGCGTGAAGGGAAGTATGAGGAAGTTTCGCGCGCAGCCCTTTTAAACGCGTCGGAAGAGACCGGCGCGCTGCAAAAGGCGAGGGCGCGTGCCGTCAAATTCGCCGAAGCGGCGCGCGGCGCACTCGATGCGCTCAAGCCTTCAAGATATAAGGACGCGCTCAACTCTTTTCCGACGTTCATCCTTGAAAGGGAGACTTGAGGCCGAAGCCGAACGGTTGCGTACGGAGTTAAACGAGATGGACGCGCTCGTCAGCCAGACAGAGGCGGCGATGTTCCGCATCATGTCTTCGATGTTCGGCGCACAGTCGAACGCCGGGCCTTCCGACGCACAGATAGAGGCCGCGCTCCGGCACGACAGCGCCAAGCGCATTCCTGCAACCGGCTATGCGGGCGGGAGGCCGAGCGGCGTCAGCCACGGCGACATTCCTGCGATTCGCGCCGACATCGAGCCGTCGAGCGACCGCTTTTTCGACCGCACCATCCCGCAGGCGACGACCATGCTGCTTCGCGAAGCCGCCGGGCCGCTCCACGTTAACGAGGTTTACAATCGCCTGCTCGAAGGCGGCTTCAAGTTCACCGGCAACAATCCGACCATCAGCATCGCCGTCTCGCTCAACCGCAACCAGCGCTTCCGCAAAGTCGCCCCCGGCACCTTCGACCTCGTCATCCGCGACGCCACCAAGGCTTCTTAACGTTTGTTTTGTCCTGATTAAGCCGACCTGCAAAAACCTTCTCTCTACGCGAACACGTTTGCGGGGACGTGTGCTACAGTTCCTGCATAGCCTTGATTGCCACGCACTGATTAAAGAGAGGGCTGTTCACAAGACATGCGCGCGATGATTCTGGCCGCCGGCTATGGAACGCGGCTCTGGCCGCTGACGATTGACCGTGCCAAACCGGCCATCCCGTTCATGGGGCGACCGCTCGTAGGCTATGTGGCCGAATATCTTGCCGGCTACGGCTGCGACGAGGTCATCGTTAACCTGCATCACCGCCCTGAGTCCGTGCGGGAAGCGCTGGGGGACGGGAGTCGCTTCGGCGTGCGCCTGCATTATGTCGAGGAGCCAGTCATCTTGGGGACGAGCGGCGCACTCGACAACGCGCGCACCCTGCTCGAAGGCGGAACTTTCGTAGTCATCAACGGCAAACTCGCCACCGACATCAATCTCAAAGAAGCCTTCGAGACGCACCGCCGGACAGACGC